>CADAVL010000018.1 GCA_902791335.1 Oscillospiraceae bacterium | reverse complement strand
GCAGAGCGCCGTAATACTAACGTATTACAAGCGATAAGACAAGATAGATTGGAATTTTTCAAATGTCAGGCGTGACGAGTTCGACTATCGTCAGCCTAACCATAGCGCACGGGTTCTTTGTATCGTCAGCCTATCGGTTCGTTCTTGCCAGTCGAAAGTGGTTTTCACCGCTTTTTAAAGGATACAATGCCAGCCCCAACTGCACCTCCGCGTTAAGGTCCTCGGGCAGATTGATCTTTAAAGAAATTTCCTTTTCGGACACGGTGAATTCCACATAAACGGCGCCTTTTTCGGTCATGACACTGCCGCGCGCATAATGAATATCGGTAGAAAGGCAGGGGGTGATAATCATAGTTCCGGCGTAGGGGCTATAGTCGCCGCGTATACCTAAAAGCCCCGTAAAAAGATGCCGTACGCACGCGCCGAACATGGGGTGATTGTTGCTGGGAATATTTGAATGAAGTGCCTCAAAAAGCGTGGTCGCACCGGAGCGCTGCATATAATAGAAGCCGATCTTTTCATTTTTCAGGGTCATCAGCCGAACGGCAATTTCCGGCATTTTGTGGCTGAAAAGCATTTCCAGCAAAAGATCCGTTGCAAAGATGCCGGTGTCCAGAGCCGGGGCGTTTTCGTAGCGTTCTTTTAAAAATTTCGGAAGCTTTAGATTTTCGGGCAACTTTGCCCACAGTGCAAAGGCGTCGGCGCCCTGAACTCCGTCAAAATAATGCCCATCCTTCATAAACCGCTCTGATACAACCGTTCGCAGTCTGTCGGCTTTTTTGCGAAGCGCGACCGCGCCGGGCTTTCTTAAAATATCCGCCATGATCGCCGCGGTATCCAGCGCCACGATATAAAAGCAGGTGTTGACAAATTCCGGCGGCAGGACCTGTTTTTCGGGTGACATCCAGTCGCCAAGGCACCAGCCGCCCGGTTCTTCGCGCACCACCAGACCGTCTTCGCTGTGGGCGTCCAAATACGAAAACCACTTTAAGATGGCCGGATAGCACTTTCTTAAAATAGAAACGTCTTTATAGTGTCGATAGTGCTGCCACGGCACAAAAACAATGGCACAGCCCCAGCCGCCCGGGCCGCCGCCACCGCCCATAAGCGGTGCGGTGTGGCCGATATGCCCAGTAACCTTGTCCTGGCTGTCTAAAACATCGTCAATCCATTTTTTATAAAGCTCACGGCAATCCATTAAAAGCATGGCGGCGTCACAGCACAGCCAACCGTCGCCGGTGTAGCCCAGGCGCTCGCGTGTGGGGCAGTCGGACGGGATACAGCCGTGAAAATTGTTCAGCTGGGTCCTGATATAAGCATTGTAAAGCCAGTTGAGGGTGTCGTTGTCACAATGAAACATGGAGGTGACCGGTGCCACGGTGTGTATGATCAAAACCTCCGCTTTCAAAAGGGTGCAGTCACCGTCAATGTCGAAATAGCGGAATCCGTGAAAAACAAACTGCGGACAAAGCTCCTGCCTTGTACCGTTCAAAATAAACTCGTCGCACTGAATTTGCGGCCGGCCGCTTTCTCCAATCTGATCGCCGCCGGCACTTCTGAAATCAAGACCGTCGTCATTAAGGTTTTCGGCGTAGCGTATACGAACGGTACTGCCGCTTCTGCCGCGCACTGTAAGCTTTACAAGGCCGGAGATATTTTTGCCGGCATCATAAATTTTAAGCCCTTCCTGTTCTCTTACAAATGCGGGCTTTAAAGCGCAGATCACCCGATCGGGCGGGCAGGTCTGAAGCTCCAGCCGCTCCGGCATAAAATCGCTTAAAATTACCGGCTGCCACAAAGGCGGCTCACTCAAAAGCCTTGAATCCATGGTTTCGCCCAAAAACAGGTTGCTTTCTGTAATTGGGTAGGGCGCCACCAGCTCGCTGCCGTCGGTTTCAAAGTGGATCGGTGCGTCGTCCTCGCGCTCGCAAACCGTAATGCGAAATCCGCAAAGTAGGCTGTCGCCATAGGACATCTCGCCCTCGGCCGTGCGCTCTCTTTGCCGATACCAGCCGTTGCCCACAAGAACTTCAACGGTGTTTTCGCCGGGTTTCAAATAAGCGGATATATCATAATGAAGGTACAGCACGCGATAAGAGGGTTTATCAAAGATCGGATAACTGAAATTTTCGGTGTGACGCGGCGCGTAGTCGGTCTGCGCCGGTGTGAAAAGATCGTCCGACACCCTCTGTCCGTTGATATAGAGCACGAACCAGCCAAGTCCTGTGATGTCGATAGACGCAGAATGAACGTCGCCGAGGGTGATACGCTTTAAAAACCTCGGCGTTTCAATAGAACTATTACAGGTGATGAAATGAAATCTCATATTGAAATCACTCCAAAGGCATTCTTAAAAAGTTGGAAAATTATTGAGCTTCGGGTTCGTTTTCTTCCTGCTCGTGCGGTTTTAAATGAATGTGTTGGCCGAGAATATCAAATTTAATAAGGCCGACAACGGCCGACATCAGCACAATAATACTGCCGGAAAAGCCGCCCCACGAATGCATACAAAAGGTGTAAATGCACCAGAAAACCTGTGCCGGAACGCCCAAAAGGCGGCTGACAAACGCTGATTTTGAGCTGAATCCGATAATGGCAAAGGTGGTGCCGGTGGCCGGCAGTGCGCTGATTGGCCCTTGCCAGGTGGTGATGACCGACACCCAGCTGATAATGATAAAGGCGAACACCCACAAAGGGCTTCTGGCCCATTTTTTGTCGTTGTTATAAAAAACGGTTTCGCGGCCGATGGCAATAAGGTTCAGCACCGCGCCGGAAATTGCGCCCAAAAGAAAATAATGTATCGTCCAAAGAACATCGTCGATCAGTTTAGCCATGAGCACGCGTTTGTGGCTTTTTTGAATATAGATCAGAAAGCTTTCGCCCATGGCCACAAAGCCTAAAAGCTGAATTAAGGTTTGCGCGGTTTTCCCCATTGAAAAGACTCCTCTTTCGCGACGGCAGGTTTTTGATAATAGTTCAACGATTTTATTCTTTCGCCGGTGGTTTAATCATAACGCAAATGCACCCGAAATGCAATATATAAAATCAACTTTTTATTGCATAATTTCAACTTTTAAAAAATAATGCAAAGAATGAAGGATCTTCAAAAAATAATTTTCAATAAGGAGCTAAGAAGTTCGGAGTGCCGCCGCTTTTTATAGCCGCTTTTTCGCATATTTCGCCTTTGTGCGCCCCGTTTTTAAGGCCGCGTTTGCGCGCCGCCGCGCCGAGCCGCCGAAGGCGGCCGGTGACCGAGGAAGGTTGCTCCCGAAAAACCGTTTCTTTGTGGTTCGGTCACCGCTTTTGCGTCGGTAGGGTGAAGCCCTACCGACGCAAAAGTGCGGCGCGGCGGCGCGCAAACGCGGCCTTAAAAAACAGGGGGCGCAAAAAAACGAACAGCCGTGCTTTCTATAAATAACAAAAATCCTGCCGAATAAATCGACAGGACTTTCTGTTTTGGTGACCCGGACGAGAATCGAACTCGTGTTACTGCCGTGAAAGGGCGGTGTCTTAGCCGCTTGACCACCGGGCCGCATTGGTGGCGATAATTGGACTTGAACCAATGACACTGCGGGTATGAACCGCATGCTCTAGCCAACTGAGCTATATCGCCATATTGTGTGCGCCAAAATCAAGCGCGTATATGATTATATCAATTTGAGCGGCTGTTGTCAAGCTTTTTTTGCGAAAAAGTAGCAAAAAATCGCAAAAATTTGAAAGCGATGTTTCGCGGCCCGCTTTTGTGGTTTTTAAAAGTGCGGTTTCATCGGGAAACGCGGCTGCCGGCCGGTTTTCTTTTTCGTGAAAACCGGCCGATCATAAGGCGTTGCTTTGCGGCTTTTCAAGGCGATTTTGTATTCTGTGACTTCTTCGTAAGCGGCGCTTTAAAAATTTCAGGCCAGTGCGTATTTCTCCTTGTAGCTTTCGTAATCGCGGTTGAATTCATCATCGCCGTATTTTACGCCGGTGAGGTATTTATGCGTGTCAAAGCTTCCGTGAATCAGTTCGATCACCGCCACCGCAATATTGGAGCAGTGGTCGGAAATACGCTCGAAATTATTGAGCATATCGGAAAGAATAAAGCCCATTTCAATGGTGCAGGCGCCGCTTTGCAGCCGTTCTATGTGGTTGCTTTTGATCTTTGCCGTCAGGCGGTCGATCACCTGCTCCAGCGGCTCAACCTTTGCGGCCTGGTCCGCGTCGTTTTTCTTGTAAGCCTCCATGGTAAGGCCTAAAATTTCGGTCACGGCGTCGGACAAAAGCGCCGTTTCCGCCGAAGCTTCCTTAGAAAATTGAAGCCCCTTATCGTGAATTTCGGTTGCCGCTTTCAAAAGGTTGACTGCGTGATCGCTCAGTCGTTCAAAATCGCCGATGGTGTGCAGCATTTTGGAAATACTGCGGCTGTCGCTTACTGAGAGCGCCTGCGCCGAAAGCTTTACAAGATAACTTCCGAGAAGGTCCTCCATTTTGTCGATCTTTGTTTCGTTTTGGAGGATATTTTCCTTTTCGGTCTTGTCATACTTTTTGAACATTTGCATGGCCGAAATCAAGGTCTTTTGCGAAAGCTCCGCCATTTTTACGGTGCAGCCGGAGCATTCGTTGATCGCCACCGAGGGAGAGCGCAGCAAACGCTCGTCCAGGGTGAATACATCGGTTTTTTTCGACTTGCTCTTTTTGCGGTCGGGCACCACCGTTTCGGCAAACTTTAAAATCCACTTGCCGCAGGGGATAAACATTGCTGTAATTGCCACGTTGAAAACCGTGTGGATCATGGCAACCGTTACGGGCGATACCGGAAGATCCGAAAACGCAAAATTGAATATCGCGTCCAAAGCGCAGTATATCGACAGCAAGATCGCCGTGCCGATGGCATTCACGGAAAGGTGAATGGCCGCCACGCGTTTGGCGTTGGCATTGGTACCGATACAGGAGATCACCGAGGTCACACAGGTACCTATATTTTGTCCCATAACAATGGGAATCGCCATGGCGTAAGTAATACTGCCGGTCATGGAAAGCGCCTGCAAAATACCCACAGACGCCGCCGAGCTTTGGATTAATGCCGTAAACAGTGTGCTGAACACCACGGCGATCAGCGGATTGTTGAATTTTACCATAAGGTCGGAGAATTCCGGCATATCGGCCAGCGGACTGACGGCGTCGGACATCAGCACCATGCCGTACATCAGTACCGCAAATCCCACAAAAATGGTGCCGACGCTGCGCTTGCGGTCGGACTTTGAACACATCAGCATGATAATACCGGCCAGCGCAAACAGCGGGGAAAAGTTTTCGGGCTTTAACATTTCAATGGCTATGCTTTCGCTTTTAATTCCGGAAAGGCTTAGAATCCACGAAGTAAGCGTGGTGCCGATATTCGCGCCGAAAATTACATAAAGCGTCTGCGAGAATTTCATGATGCCGGAATTCACAAGGCCTACCAGCATCACTGTGGTGGCCGAGGAGGATTGAATGGCAATTGTAATACCCGCGCCGAGCAAAAGGCTTATAAACGGGTTGGAGGTAACTTTTTTTAAGGTGTGCTCCAGCTTTCCGCCGGCCATTTTTTCAAGGTTTTGCGACATAACGTGCATGCCGAACAGAAAGAATACAAGCCCTAAGACCAGCATTAGTATGTGCGATATTAAATCCATTTTTTTATAACTCTCCCATCGGTTGTTTAAATGTTACGGTAAAGGTTGTACCCTCTCCCGGCGTGCTTTGCACAGAGATCTCACCGTCGTGATACTGCACTGCGTGCTTTACGATCGACAGCCCCAGCCCCGTGCCGCCGATCTTTTTGGAATGGCTTTTATCAATGCGGTAAAAGCGTTCAAAAATTCTTGAAAGATGCTGAGGCTCCATGCCGATGCCGGTATCGCTGACTTTTAAAACCGTTTCGCCGGCAGTCTTTGAAAGCTCCACCTTTACGTCGCCACCCGGTTTATTGTATTTTATGGCGTTGTCTAAAAGATTATATACCATTTCATAAAGGATCTTTTTGGTGCCGTTTAAGGATAGATGTTCGCCGCAAAGCTCCAAATTCACATTCTTTTCCGTGGCAACCGGCTTTAAGGAATGCATGGCCTCTTTGGAAAGCTCGTAAAGATCCACGTTTTCGGTTTCTCTCGGTACGCTGTCCTCGTCCAGACGCGACAGCTCAATAATATCCTCCACCAAATGAATGAGTCGGTCGGCCTCGGTGTGGATATCCCCTGCAAAGGTTCTCACGTCCTCCGGCTTTACCATGCCGGAGCTGAGCATGTCAGAAATGCCGTAAATAGAAGTCAGCGGCGTTTTCAGCTCGTGCGAAACATTCGAGGTGAATTCGTGCCGCAGCTTTTCGCGCGCTTCGCGCTCGGTCACGTCCACCACTAAGATCACACCACCCTTGGCCGTGCCGTCGCTTTTAAACACCGGATTGGCAATCAGTTCAAAATAGCGGTCGTGCAGGCGGTAAAGCTCGTCGGCGTGGTTGCCCGAAAGCACCGCGTCCAAAACCTTGCGGAAGCTTTCCGAGCGGTTGAGCATCAGCGCGTTCTGCCCCTTAATATCGGTTTCGATCTGAAAGAAGACCGCAATGCTGTTGTTGTAGCTTAAAATATCGCCGCGGCGATCCACGATCAGAAGGCCCTCGCTCATATTGTCGGAGATCACCTTAAATTCCTGCTCGCGCTTTTTAAGATCCTTCATCTGCTGCTTGATTTTCTTGTTTTGAGAATAAATTTTTTCGATCAGCGGTGCAATTTCCGGATAGGCCTCGTCGATATTCGGGTTTTGCAGGTCAATCTCATTGATCGGTTTTAAAATTCTGCGGCTCACGGAGCTTGACAAAATGAACGACAGCACCACGATGAAAAGAATGATCACACAAATCGGCTGTAAAACGCTTAAAAGCAGCGACCAAATGGTGTAGCGATCGCTGGAAACACGCAGGACGTCACCGTTTTGAAGCTTTACTGCATAATAATACGTCTTTTCGGAAAGGGTGTCGGAATACCGCGACGACTGACCGATACCGCTTTTTAAAGCCTCTTTGATCTCGGTGCGGTCTTTGTGGTTTCCCATGGATTTTGCCTCTGCGCGGTTGTCAAACAGCACCTTGCCGTCGTTTTTGATCAGCGTCACGCGGTCGGTTTCGGAATGGATCGTGCTTAAATACCCCTCGCCGCCGGTGTTGACGCCGCAGCTTAAATAGTTTGCCTTTTCCGAAAGCTCGGTTTTTAAACGGTTGTCGTAATAGCCGTACAGCACGCCGATGATCAGCACAAGGCAGGAAAGCATGGTTAAGATCGAAGTAAAGAAAATCCCCTTAAACAGCTTTTTCGTCATGCTCTTTTGCACCTCCCATTTTATATCCAAGACCTCTCACGGTTTCAATCAGGGTGCCGCAGGAGGCAAGCTTCTGACGAAGCGTTTTGATATGTACGTCCACGGTGCGGTTTTCGCCGTCATAGCCGTAGCCCCAAATGCGCTCCAGCAGCTGATCGCGCGAGAATACAATGCCGGGATTGGAAATCAGCAGGCAAAGCATTTCAAATTCCTTAAACGTCAGGTTCACTTCGTGTCCGTTCACCAAAACCAGGTGCTTTGCCGGACAAACGTAAAGCGCGCCCACGCGGTATTCGCGCATTTCGTCGCGATCCTTGCCGGCGCGGCGCAGTACCGCGCGAATTCTTGAGATCAGTTCCATGGTGCCAAACGGCTTTGCGAGGTAATCGTCCGCACCGATATCCAGCCCCACCACCTTGTCGTATTCCGAGGCTTTTGCGGTGATCATGATCACCGGCAGCTCGGCGTAGGTGGGGTTTTCACGAATTTTTTTCAGGATCTGCAGGCCGTCCTCCTCGGGAAGCATAATATCCAAAAGCAATAAATCCGGCACGCGCACCTTCATGGCCGCCCAGAATTCAGAGGGGGCGGAAAATCCCGCAGCTTCAAATCCGGTACTTTTCAGCGCATAAAGCACATATTTTGCAATGCTTTCATCATCTTCGAGTAGGTAGATCATAATTGTAAATCCCTCCCTTATTCATTCATCGTTTTATGTAAAAATTGCGTTTTTGTCTTTTGTTTTGCGTGGCGTTCCTTTAAAACGGCGATCCGCCTGCGGTGACTGAAATTTTCCGTTTTTTAAAGGGCGGCTCGTCGCTTGGCTTTGACTTCGTGCAACCATTCCTAAAAAACACAAAACGCCTCGCACGCCTTTTTTCTTTGTCGGCGCGGTTTTTATTATCGCCGACAAGGTGAGCTTTCGTCGGCACGGTTTTGTTTTCTTCGGTTTTCCAACACCTTTTCAAAGGCAAGGCCGTACCAGTGTCCGTCTAAGGCTTCGGTTTCGCGAATGGCCTCGTTCACAAACAAAGCAGCATTCTTTACCGCCGTTTCAATCTTTTGGCCGCTCAGCCACTCTCCGCAGAATACCGAGGCGAATACATCGCCGCACCCGTGCAGGGATTTTGGAAGATACGGCTCAAAAAGGCCGAAGCATTCGTCCGGCGTTTTTACATAGTACCCGATCTCGTCCGACCGCCCGATGCTGGTGATAATTTTCGCCTTTCCCGGCAGTTTTTTTGCAAATTCCGCCGGATCCGCATTGGTCGGCAGATCGCAAAGCAGCGCCGCTTCGGTACGATTGGGGGTGATCACGTCGGCAAGGGCGCAAAGAGAATGCATGGCTTTTGGAAAATCGTCCGAAAAGCCGCTGTAAAGCCGTCCGTTGTCGCCCATGACCGGATCTACAATGATCTTTGTTTTGTCGGTGGCAAAGTCTTCAATGAATTTTTTTGCAAACGACACCTGCTCCTCGCCGCAAAGATAACCGGTGTAAATGCAGTCAAAGCCGAGCTTCAGCGATTTCCAGTGTTCCGTAATTTTTGAAAGTTCCTCATAAAACGGGTGGCAGTAGTACCCCTCAAAGCCCGGCGCGGTGTGAGTGGAGAGCAGTGCTGTAGGCAGTGGCACCGCTTCAATTCCGTAGTGCGCCAAAATCGGCAGAGCTACCGTGAGCGAACACTTTCCAAAGCAGGAAAGGTCGTTTATCAGCGCCACTCTATTCAATGTGCTTTCATGATTCTTCATCGCTGTGTACTCCCGTAATTGAATATTCAACCCATTCGGCAATGTTTTCGGCATGGTCGCCAATGCGTTCCAGATACTTTGCAACCAGTAACAGGTCAATGCAGGGCTCGCTTTGCTCGGAGGTGATCATTGAAATAATTTCGTGCTTCACCTTGTCGAAAAGGTCGTCCACCACGTCGTCGTAGTCTATGACACTGTGCGCCATATCAAGATCCCTTTTCACAAAGGATTCCACGCTGTCGGTCACCATTTTAATGGTTGCCGCCGCCATTTCCTTAATGTGGACCTGCGCCAGGGATTTTTCCAAATTCACGGTGCTGCAAATTTCGGCAATATCCGAAGCCTGGTCGCCGATACGCTCCATGTCCGAGATCATTTTCAGCGCGGAGGACACGGTGCGAAGGTCGCTGGCTACCGGCTGCTGCTGCAAAAGCAGCTTCATGCAAAGCTGTTCAATCTCCCGCTCTTTTTGGTCGATTTTTTCGTCCGCCGCAAAAACGCGGGGCAAAAGCTCCCGATTATTTGAAAGCAGCGCCTCCACGGAAAGGGAGATTGCGTCCTCGCAAAGTGCACCCATGGTAATAAGCTCCACATGAAGAACTTCCAACTGTTCGTCAAAACGGTTTCTCATATTATCCAAACCTTCCTGTAATGTAATCTTCGGTACGCTTGTCGTGCGGTGCGGAGAAGATCTGTTCGGTCTTGCCAAATTCCACCACTTCGCCCAAAAGGAAGAACGCCGTGTTATCGGAAATACGTACCGCCTGCTGCATATTGTGCGTTACCATAATAATTGTGTAATCTTTTTTCAGCTCCAGCGCCAGATCCTCAATTTTGGAGGTCGAGATCGGATCGAGCGCGGAGGTCGGCTCGTCCATTAACAGTACTTCGGGCTTTACGGCCAGCGCTCTGGCAATGCAAAGACGCTGCTGCTGTCCGCCCGACATCGAAAGGGCGCTCTTTTTTAAGGAGTCCTTGGTTTCGTCCCAGATCGCGGCCGCTCTTAAGGATTCTTCCACAATATTGTCCAGCTGAACCTTTGAGTGAATGCCATGAGTCCGCGGGCCGAAAGCAATGTTATCATAGATCGACATCGGGAACGGATTGGGCTTTTGGAATACCATGCCCACGCGGCGGCGCAGGTCGTAAACGTCCATATCTTTATAAATATCCGTGCCGTCCAGTAAGACCTTGCCGGTGATCTTGCAGTCGGGAATGAGATCGTTCATGCGGTTGAGCGATTTTAAAAAGGTGGATTTTCCGCAGCCGGACGGGCCGATAAAAGCGGTGATCTGCTTTTCACTGAGGTTCATGTCGATGGTTTTCAGAGCGTGAAATTCGCCGTAATATAAATTTAAGTTTTCAACTGTGATCTTACTCATTTTAACCGGTCCTTTCCCGATATTTTTCTTGCAATCAGCTCCGAAAGGCCGTTGATCAGAAGCACCAGCACCAAAAGCACCACGGCCGTGGCGTAAGCTTCTTCGGTGTGAAGCCCCTCGCTGAGCAGGGAATACATATGAATGGAGAGCGTTCGGCCGCTGGCCATTACCGTTTTCGGAATGCCCGGAACGGTTCCGGCCGTGTAGATCAGTGCCGCTGTTTCGCCCACGATTCGTCCAATGGAAAGAATCACGCCGGAAAGAATGCCGGGCAGTGCTTCGGGCAGAACCACTTTAAAAACGGTTCTTAAGCGTCCGGCGCCCAGACCAAAGCTGCCCTCGCGGTAAGCGTCGGGCACCGAAAGGAGTGCTTCCTCGGTGGTTCTCATAATTGTGGGCAGTACCATGATTGCCAAGGTCAGCGCGCCCGAAAGCATGGAAAGATGAAATTTCAGCGCCACCACAAAGATCAGATAGCCAAACAGACCGTATACAATGGAGGGAATGCCGCTGAGTGTTTCGGTCGTGGTGCGGACCACCTTTACAAATGGGTTGCCGCGACGGGCGTATTCCACCATGTAAATGGCCGAGAAAACACCAATCGGAACGGCGATCAATAGGGTTAAAAACGTCATTAAAACCGTGTTGATCAGCGCCGGCGTCATGGAGCAGTTATCCGAGGTGTAGGTCCAGGCAAAAAGGGAGGGCTTTAGGTGTGCAACGCCTTTGATCAGCACGTAGCCCGCCAGCATGAGCATGATGCCGATGGTGACAATGGCCGAAAGCCACACAAGAATACGTACAAGCATAGACGCCGGGTGCTTTTTCAGTGACTGCCAGTTTTTAAAAATTTTATTGAATTTATGAAGGGATATGGTTGCCGTCATGCTTTATCCCCCTTTTTCAAAAGCGACAGGGACAAATTGATGAGGAGAATAAAGACAAACAGCACCACACCGGTGGCGATCAATGCGCCGCGGTGCAGGTCGGTGGCGTAGCCCATTTCCAAAATAATGTTGGAGGTGAGGGTTCGCACGCCGTCAAAAATACTGTGGGGGATAATTGCCATGTTGCCGGCCACCATACTGACAGCCATGGCTTCGCCGATCGCGCGGCCGATGCCTAACACCACGCCGGCCAAAACGCCGGATTTTGCCGCAGGCAGCACCGCTTTGAAAACACTGCGCTCGTGCGTTGCGCCCAGTGCCAACGCGCCTTCATAGTAGCTTTGCGGCACGGCGTTCAAAGAGGCTTCGCAAACGCTGATAATCGTCGGTAATATCATAATACCGAGCATTATAGACGCTGTCAATACATTTTTTCCGCTGCCGCCGAACATCGCGCGCATGGCCGGAACAATAACGACCAGGCCGAAGAAGCCGTAAACAATAGAAGGAATGCCGGCCAGCAGGTTCACCGCAGGCTTTAAAACACGGTAAAGCGGCTTTGGGCAGAAGCGCGCCATGAAAACCGCGCAGAATAAACCGATGGGCACCCCCACGATCATGGCGCCGGCCGTTACGTAAAGACTGCCGATGATCATTGGCAAAAGGCCATATAAATTTTGCAGAGGCTTCCATTTCATGCCGCCTAAGAATTTGAAAATGCCGATCTCTTTCATGGCCGGAAAGCCTTTCATGAAAAGAAACAGGCAGATCAAAAACACCGCCAGTATGGAAACCGTGGCGCAAAGAAGAAAGAGAAACTTTGCCGCAAGTTCTTTGAATTTTTTCATATCATGCTCCGTTTTTTAAAACAGCAATGGGGCGACAGCGATTGAAAGAGGTTGAAATGCTGCCACCCTGATGCCGTTATTTGCAGTTGTAAAGTGTTATTTTGAAAGTTCGTCCCAAGTGGTGATGTTGCCGGTGTAGATGTCTTTCACCTGTGCGCTTGTGATGTCGGTCAGCTCGTTGTCGTTGTTCACAACCACAGCCACGCCGTCCAGCGCGATGACCTGAGGTTTAAGACCCTCGGCCTTTTCGCTGTCCTTTAACTCGCGGGAGGCCATGCCGATGTCGTACGTGCCGTCGGCGGTGGAGATCATGCCGTTGGTGGAGTCGGAGGTCTGAATGTCAATGGTCACTTTGGGATTTAATTTAATGTAGGCCTCTTTGAGCTTTTCCATTACCGGAGTCACCGAGGTGGAGCCGCCTACCGTGATCTTGCCGCTCAGGTTCTTGGAGGTGTAGCTGCCGGCGTTGCCTTCGCTGATATACTTGTTGTCTTCCACCACTTTCTGACCTGCGTCGGAGAGAATAAAGGTGATAAAGTCTTTTGCAACGTCGCTTACTTTATCCTTGGTGGCAATGTTGAACGGACGGGAGATCTTGTAAGAGCCGTTTTTAATGTTGTCGGCAGTTGCTTCGGTGCCGTCCACTTTCAATGCCTTTACGGTGTCGTTCAAAGAACCCAGGGAAATATAGCCGATCGCGTCGGTGTTGCCGGCCACGCTGGTCATCATAACCGAGGTGGAATTGGTGATCTCTGCGGTATCAATGGTTTTGTCAACCTTGTTGCCGTCGGCATCCTTTTCTTCAATTTCAAACAGCTCAATAAATGCGCCTCTGGTACCGGAGCCTTCCTCACGGGAAAGAACGGTAATGTTATTGCTTGCTTTCGATTTGCAGCCGGTCAGCGCCGCTGCAACCATGATCAGTCCTAAAAATAATGATACGATTCTTTTCATACGTTTTCCTGTCTCCTTAACAAGATAAGTCTTTTCCCTGACTTCATCGTTATGTTGCCGGCGAAATTCATATTTGCCGGTGCCGGCTTTGCTTTTTAAGGGATCCCGTTTTGCTGTATCCTGGGCCTTCGGCCGGTTCTTTATTTGTCAGCCGATCTTCAAGGTACGGTTATATTGTAACAGCCCTTCGTTAAGTTTATAATCGCAGTTATGTAAAATCCTTGTAAAATCTCAAAATAAATTTTACCTGTGCGATTTTGTACCGGAATTAAGGCCGAAAACGGCGGCAGGATACCTTATATAAAATATAAAGCAGTTCCGCCGCAGATTCGCCGTCGCGGCCGTTTGTTGGCTTTTTGCGCGCATTTTTTCTTTTGCGCGCTGCCTTTTGTGCGGCCGCGGTTTTACATTTTACTTTACAATTTGTTTTAGTTTGCGTTTTGTTTTACTTTGCGCGCGTTTTGTTTACCTTTACGTGTGGCTTTTTCTTGCGTGTTACTTTTGCGCGGCAGCGGTTTCACACTTTACTTTGCACGTCGCTGCTTTTTCCTCTCGTGCCGTTTTTTACTTTGCGCGCGACTTTCTCTGCTGTCACGCACAGTTTTTTTGCTCGTGCCGCCGCAATCTTACACGTTTACTTCGACCGCGGTTTTGCAATCAGGGCGATCAAAAATCCAAAGACCACCGCGGCGGCAATACCGGCCGCCGTGCCGACAAGTCCGCCCGAAAGAATGCCGAGCAGGCCGTCCTTTTGCACGCTCTCTTTCACGCCCTTTGCAAGGCAGTAGCCGAAGCCTGTCAGCGGCACGGTCGCGCCGCAGCCGAAGATTTTCACCAGCGGTTCGTAAAGTCCCAGCGCCGTGAGCGCCACGCCCGAAGTAACGTAGGCTACCAAAATTCTGGCCGGCGTCAGCTTTGTAAAATCAATAAACAGCTGACCGATCACGCAAAGCGCACCGCCGAACAGAAAAGCCAAAAGACATTGTTTGATAAGCTCCATAGTTTTTAAACAGCGCAAAACCTTTTTGGCCACGTCCGGTTTCGGCCAATCGATTTACGCTGTCTTGTCACCTCCGTAAATTTTTAATTTTTTAAATTTTCAAACCCGCAAAATGCCGAAATCGGTCAAAATCACCGTGATTTTCTGTCAAAATTTTGAAATTTAACATATTTTATGCAATATTAACAAAAATCAGCAGATAATTATGGACGGTCGTATTTTATTTTTAACAAAATTACCCTTGAAAATTCATACAATCTTTGTTACAATATAATTGCACAATCTGAAACTGGGTGGAAGGAAGAAAAAAGCATGGATAAACAAAGAATTTCTGCCTTTATGAACGGCACAGAAAAGTACGCTTACGAGTGGATGGGCGTTCATTTTGAAAAGGGAAAGACCGTGTTCCGCGTCTGGGCGCCGAATGCTGTCAGCGTTCGCGTGGTGGGCGATTTCAACGGTTGGCAGACCGAGGAAACCGCACTGCCTGTCGGCGACGGCGTTTGGGAATATATCACGGAAAAGATCCCCGTTTACACCAATTATAAATACGAAATCGAAACCAAAACCGGCGAGCGGCTTTTAAAAGCCGACCCGTACGCTTTTCATGCGGAAACACCGCCGCACAACGCTTCAAAAGTTTATGATATTTCCGGCTATACCTGGCACGACAGTGCATGGCTAAGAAAATCCGAGGGCACCGAGCCTTACAACACCCCCATGAATATTTATGAGGTTCACTTGGGCTCGTGGCGCCGTAATGAGGACGGCACGGTAAAGGATTACAAGACCCTTGCCAAAGAGCTTTCGGAATATGTGAAAGACATGGGCTACACCCACATTGAGCTGATGCCGGTGTCGGAATATCCCTTTGACGGTTCGTGGGGGTATCAGGTGTCGGGCTATTATGCGCCTACCTCGCGCTACGGCACGCCGCACGACTTCATGGAATTTGTGGATATTATGCATTTAAGCGGTATCGGCGTCATTCTTGACTGGGTACCGGCGCATTTCCCAAAGGACGATTTCGGTCTGTGGCAGTTTGACGGCACGCCTTGTTATAACTATGCCGACCCGCGCGTGGGTGAGCACAAAGAATGGGGAACCGCCGTTTTTGATTACGGTCGGCCGGAGGTCCAGTCCTTCTTAGTGTCCAATGCGGTTTATTATTTAAGCGAGTACCACATTGACGGACTGCGCGTGGACGCGGTGGCATCCATGCTCTATCTTGACTATAACCGCCGCCCCGGCGAATGGATTCCAAACCGTTACGGCGGCCATGAGAATTTGGAGGCGATCGAGCTGATCCGCCGCGCAAACGAAGCGGCATTTTCCGTGCGGCCGAACGCTTTGATGATTGCCGAAGAATCCACCGCCTGGCCGCTGGTGACAAAGCCTGCTTACGACGGCGGCCTTGGGTTCAACTTCAAGTGGAACATGGGCTGGATGAACGACATGCTTCGGTATATGTCGCTCGATCCGCTTTTCAGAAAATTCAATCACGACGCGCTGACTTTCTCGTTTTTCTATGCATTTTCGGAAAATTATGTGCTGCCGCTCTCTCACGACGAGGTGGTGCACGGCAAATGCTCGCTGATTTCCAAAATGCCCGGCAATTATGACGATAAGTTTTCTTCTCTGCGTGCGTTTTATGCGTATATGATGGCGCACCCCGGCAAAAAACTGCTTTTCATGGGGCAGGAGTTTGCCCAGTTTATTGAGTGGGATTTTTCAAAGGAACTGGATTGGCTGCTGTTGGATTATGAACGGCATCACCAGATGAAAGACTTTGTAAAAATGCTCAACCACCGCTATCTTGACTCGAAAACGCTGTGGGAGGACGACAGCTCCTGGGAGGGTTTCCACTGGATCTCCAACGGTGATAACGAGCAGAGCGTGATCGCCTTTTGGCGGCAGGACAAAAGCGAAAACAAAACGCTGGTGGTTTGCAATTTTGTTCCTGTGGAACGAACGGATTACCGTATCGGCGTGCCGGAAACCGGCAGCTGGCGCGTGGTGCTGAACACCGACGACGAAGCATTCGGCGGCAGCGCCGCGGCTTTGGAAAAATCCTACCGCGCTGAAAAAACCGAAATGCACGGCTTTGCACAGTCACTGAATCTGCATTTGCCGCCGCTTTCGGTGCTGTATCTTGAAAAGCGCAAAACGGCCGCAAAAAGCACTCACAGTAAGGGCAAGGAAAAGCCGGCAAAGGCGCAAAAGGCCGTAAATCCTGCGGCAAAATCTCATGCGGAGCGATCCGTAAAATCTGCGGCAAAACCGACCGAAAAACTGACCGAAGAACCGGCCGAAAAGCCAACTGCAAAACCGCTCAAAGAACCGGTCGCAAAATCCGCTGACAAACCGGTGTCAAAGGCGAACGCAAAAGAAGCCGCCAAACCGGTCAAAGAGGCAACTGCAAAGCCGTCGGCTGAACCGAGCAAAAAATCGGCGGCAAAAGAGAATACAAAGCCTGCGAAAAAAGCGGCCCAAAAGCCTGCGGCGCAAAAGGACAAAAAATCCGAGGCGCAAAAGGGCAAAAAGGCGACCGCGAAAAAACGTTAAAACAACCGACGGCAAACGTCCCGAAACCGGCCGCAGATGCGACCGATCGGTCAAAAAATGAGTGCTGAAGCTTTACATATTTTCAAAATATCCGGCTTCCGTCTTCGGGACGCACCGCCTTTATCGGCACGAAATCATCACAAGCTTTCAATCGGGCAGGTTGAAAGCTTTCAGACTGACGAACGAATAAACCCGTAACGGGGTTTGACGCTCATCAGCCTAAGCACAATTCTTCTTTTATAACAGATCAATTGGAGGAACAACAGGTGAAGAAAACAGAATGCGTAGCAATGTTGCTTGCCGGCGGTCAGGGAAGCCGGCTTGGTGTGCTGACTCAGAATATTGCAAAGCCGGCAGTACCTTACGGCGGAAAATACCGCATTATTGATTTTCCGCTTTCAAACTGCATCAACTCCGGCATTACGACCGTCGGCGTACTAACGCAGTATCAACCGCTGGAACTGAACGATTATATCGGTTCGGGCAAGCCGTGGGATCTTGACAGAACGGGCGGCGGTGTCCATGTATTGCCGCCGTATCAAAAGCAAAAGAGCGCCGACTGGTACAAGGGCACGGCCAACGCCATTTATCAGAATTTTCCGTTTATTGAGCGGTATAATCCCGAATATGTGTTAATTCTATCGGGCGACCACATTTATAAAATGGACTACTCCCAGATGATCGACTATCACAAAGAGCAGAATGCCGCCTGTACCATCGCCGTTTTGGAGGTGCCCATGGAGGAGGCCTCCCGGTTCGGCATTATGAACGCCAATCCCGACGGCACGATCTATGAATTTGAAGAAAAGCCAAAAAACCCGAAGAGCAATCTCGCTTCCATGGGTATTTACGTCTTTTCGTGGGATAAGCTCAAGGCGTATTTGACCGCCGATGAGCAAAACGAGCAGTCTTCCAACGATTTCGGCAAGGATATTATTCCGGCAATGCTTCAAAAACAGGAAAAAATGGTGGTTTATCACTTTACTGATTACTGGAAGGACGTCGGCACCATTGATTCGCTGTGGGAGGCGAACTTAGACCTTTTGAATCCCAAAGTGGAGCTGGATCTTTCCGATAAAAAGTGGCGGATTTATTCCGGCACGAATATTGCGCCGCCGCAGTACATAGCACCCAGCGCTAAGGTGCAGAATTCTCTGGTCACCGACGGCTGCGAGGTCTACGGCGAGCTGGAGTTTTCCATTTTGTTCGAAAACGCAAAAATAGAAGAAGGCACGGAGATTCTTGACTCTTTGATTATGCCCGGCGCCACCATTAAAAAAGGTGCCAAGGTAAAATACGCCATTGTGGGCGAAAATGCCGTGGTGGGCGAAAACGCCACGGTGGGTGAAAGCCCCGAAGAATACGGCGGCGAATGGGGCGTCGCGGTGGTCGGACCCAACGCGGTGATTGAAAGCGGCGAAACGGTTGCACCGAAAGACATGATCTGCGCCCAAAAGAAAAGGGGTGCCGCTATATGAGATCTGATCGTGCATTAGCGCTGGTATTTGCCAACACGGGCGACGCACTGCTCACCGAATTAACGGCATTCCGTTCCATGGCGTCGGTGCCGTTCGGCGGCAGATACCGCGTCATTGACTTTCATCTTTCCAATCTTGTGAACGCCGGCATTGATAAGATCGGCATTATTCCGAGATCGAACTACCGCTCCTTAATGGATCACATCGGTTCGGGAAAACCATGGGATCTCGACCGCAAGCAGGGCGGCCTGTGCTTTTTGCCGCCGTTTATCATCGGCTCGGATTCCGGCGTTTATAAAGGCCATATTGACGCGATCCGCAATATTTGCACCTTCCTTGAAAAAAGTCACGAGGAATACGTCATTTTGTGCGATGCTGACACCGTTTTGAACATTGACCTTGATAAAATGCTCAAGACCCACATTAAAAGCGGTGCCGACATTACCGTGGCCTACAAGCACGGCGTGATGCCCGACTATCCTGCCGGACACATTGTTTTAAAACTTTCAGAGGACGGCAGTGCGAGGGAAGTATTGGTATCCACAAAGACGGGGTGCGAATGCGATTACGGCCTCGGTATTTACATTTTCCGCCGCAAGGAGCTTTTGGACCTTTCTTTAAAGGCGTCCGAGCGCGGTTATTCTTCGATCAGCCGTGGCATTTTGCAGCAAAATGCAGAAACGCTCCGCATTTTCGGTTACGAGATTACGGATTTTGCCTGTGCCATTGACGGTATGCGCGCATACACGGATGCCAATATGGCACTGTTAAAGCCGGAAATTTTCCATGAACTTTTCAATTCCGAACGGCCGATCTACACCAAAACGCGCGATGATATGCCCACGCGCTACGGACTTTCCAGCGACGTGAAAAATTCCATTGTCGGCGACGGCTGTATCATAGAGGGCACGGTGGAAAACTGCATTTTGTTCCGCGGCGTCCATGTTGGCAAAAACACCGTTTTAAAGGACAGCATTATTATGCAGGACACCGAGATCGGCGACGACTGCGAGATTCAGTATGTCACGGCCGACAAGGACGTCCGACTGCAAAGCGGCACAAAGCTTCGCGGTTCGGAGGGGTGCCATTTTGTGATTAAAAAAGGCGGCATTATCTGAAAGGAGATCCATAATTTATGAGAGTTTTATTTGCAACCTCTGAGGCGTGGCCCTTTGCCATGTCCGGCGGATTGGCCGATGTTTCCGGCGCACTGCCGAAGGCGCTGAGAAACCGTTTGGTTGGCTGCAGGGTAGTGATGCCGCTTTACGACACCATACCGCAGGAGCTGCGCCGAGAGATGAAGTTTATTAAGAACATCACCGTTCCCGTGGCGTGGCGCAATCAGTACTGCGGCATTTTTGAAATGCGGATCGGCCGCGTGGTTTATTACTTTATTGACAATGAGTATTACTTCAAGCGCGGTTCGCTTTACGGCTTTTACGACGACGCCGAGCGGTTTACTTTCTTTTCGCGCGCGGTGCTGGAAATGCTGCCGCACATTGATTTCAAACCCGATATTATCCACTGCAACGACTGGCAGACAGCCATGACGCCGGTGTTCCAGTCGGCATTTTACGGCAAGGATCTGTTCTACAGCTCCATAAAGACCCTGTTCACCATTCACAATATTCAGTATCAGGGTCAGTATGGCAAGGAAATTTTAAGTGAGGTCTTAGGTCTGCCGCCGGAATACGAATCCTTAGTGGCATACGGCGACGGTGTAAACCTGATGAAAGGCGCCATTGAGTGCGCCGACTGCGTCAGCACTGTCAGCCCCACGTATGCCGAGGAAATTATGACGCCGTGGTTCTCCCACGGACTGGACAGCATTTTAAAGGAGCGTTCGTGGAAGCTTCACGGTATTATCAACGGCATTGACACCGAGGTCTACGACCCTGAAACCGACAAGCTGATCTATAAGAATTATTCCAAAACAAAACCGCAGAACAAGGCGGTGAACAAGGCGCGCCTGCAGGACGAAATGGGTCTGCCGGTAAGAAGCGACGTGCCGCTGATCGGCCTTGTATCGCGCTTAGTGGCGCACAAGGGCTTTGATCTTGTAAAATGCGTGATGGAGCAGATGCTCACAAACGACGTGCAGTTTGTGATTTTAGGCTCCGGCGAGCATCGGTTTGAAGATTTCTTCCACGAGGTGGAGGGTCGTCACCCCGACAAGGTGGCCTTGCGCACCGGATTTATTCCGGAACTTGCGCACAAGATCTATGCCGGCGCGGATATGTTCTTAATGCCGTCGAAAAGTGAACCCTGCGGCCTTTCTCAAATGGTGGCGCTGCGCTACGGTGCAATTCCTATTGTGAGAGAAACCGGCGGCTTAAAAGATACCATCACCGATTCCGGCACCGGCGAGGGCAACGGTTTTACCTTTGCCAATTACAATGCGCACGAAATGGCGCACGCGGTGTGGCGCGCCGTAAAGGGCTATGCCGACCGCGAGGGCTGGGAAATTCTCACCGAACGCGCTATGAATTGCGACAACAGCTGGGGCAATTCGGCCAACGAATATATTAAGCTTTACAAGTCCATGTTAAAATAGTATACTACAAGAGAGATTAGGGACAAACCGCACAAAAACGATTTGTCCCTAATTGAGCTATCTTAAAAAAGCAGAAATCTATAGAAAAAACGGCTGTGCAAGGGCTTTTTGGACATCTTCTGCAAAACCGGAAAAAGTGCAGCAGCTTTACCGCCGATTCAGGCGTGACGGCTTTGGCAGGACTTACGAGCGTTAAACGCGTGGCAGTTTCAAATGATCGTGTAACAAAGGGCCTTGGCAAAGAGGAGGGCAACCGAATGAAAAAATGGATCGCAGGCTTATTAACAGCGGCAATGCTCCTGGGACTTGTGCCGACCGGCCTTGTCGGCTCGGCGCTGGACACCTGGTATTTGTCGGATCATTTTGGCGAAATCACGGCGGAGCGCAGTAATCTGACAAACAGATACTGCCAGCAAGCAAGTGGAATCTTTATTTACGGCGACGATCAGGGTGTGCAAAAATTCTCAAAGGGTATTCTCTGTACGTCGGCTGTAACTACCACCGGCAACGGCTCCAATACCACCTGGTTCAAATTTACCGCGCCGAGCGGCTACAATCGCTTTGTGGGCAGAGTCGGCGTTTGCTACCATGCGACCGAGGCCGAATATAACAATCGCCACCGCGTGCGGATTTTTGTGAACAACAGCCAGAAATATCTTTCACCGATGCTCAAAACAAAATCCGGATACGATTTCTCCGTGCCGGTCAGCGGCGGCGATCAGGTGCTCGTAGAGGTCTACGGCGCCGGAAATCAGGGCGGTCACATCTGCTTTGGCGATCCGCGCTTTGTTGTGGACAACACCGAGCACGCGACGGTAAAATTCAGCACCGAAAGCCCGGCACCCGACGTGCCGATTACGGCGATTTTAGAAAACTATACCCTAAAGGACGGCGAAACGCTTTCGTATTTGTGGACGCTGGATGGCGAAACGGTATCAACAGAGGGCGGCTATACGCCCAAAACCAACGACTACGGCAAGGTATTGACCCTGACGGTGATCGGTTCTCAAAGCGGGACTTTGGCCCACAATTCCCTTTACATCAGCCGTCTGCCGGTCATCAGCATTACAACAGATACCGGCGGCGACGTTGTGAATAAAACCGAGTATCTTTCGGGTACGCTGCGCGCTTACGGGAACGAGCAGTTTCCCACGGATTCAACATTTTACGATGGCAAGGTTTCTTTAAGAGGCCGCGGCAACTCCTCCTGGACGTTCCGCAAAAAGTCCTACCGCCTGAAGCTGAAGAAAAAGGCTTCTCTTTACGGTATGCCCAAAAGCAAGCATTGGCTTTTGATCGCCAACTGCTACGACGAAACCGAAATGCGGAATAAAATGGCCTACGATCTCGCCGCGCAAATGGGCATGACGTCCATGAAATCCCAGTGGGTCACGGTGACCTTGAACGGCGTGGATATCGGTACGTATCAGCTGTGCGAGCAGATTCGGGTGGCCAAGGACCGCGTTGCCATTACCGATTGGGACGGCATCGGTGAGGATATTGCCACCGCGATCGCCGAAAAGAACACCGGCGTGGACCCCGACGATCTGACCGCCTTTTTGGAGGAAGATCTTTCCTGGGTCAGCGAGGGCAAGGTGACCTACAAGGGTGCAACTTATAAAATTTCCGATTATTACACCGGAAATTACAAGGATATTACCGGCGGCTATCTTTTGCAGATGGAATACGATCCGGCCAAAGAACAGCCGGAGGATATTTCAAGATTCTGGACGAAATACGGTTTGAAATTCAATATCAAAAAGCCGGATTACACCAGAACCAACAAGGCGATGCTCGATTATATCAAGGGCTATATCGGTGCGGTGGAGGACGCCTGTCTTTCTGATACCTACACCACAAAATACGGTAGAAAGACCGTATCGTATACCGACCTTGTCGATCTGGACAGTCTTTGCAAAAACTTTTTGATCAACGAGCTGTTTTATAACCCCGACGCCGGTTATAACAGCAACTATATGTATAAGGATCGCGGCGGCAAGCTGATCATCGGTCCTGTTTGGGATTTTGATACGGCTATGGCTTCAAAGGGCGGCGCCGGCACGCAGCAGTACGATCAGTGGCAGGTGGATATTTCCCGCGCCGATCCGGTGACCGGTAAGGTCATGCAAAGCGTTTGGTACCGTCATCTTTTGGGCGATCCGCAGTTTGTGGTACGCGTTTATGAGCTTTATCATCAGTACCGCGATCTGTTCGAAAGCTATGCCAAAGAGGGCGGCGTACTGGACGAAAGCTATCAGTATCTTGAAAAGGATTTAAAGCACAATACCGACCTTTGGCAGTACAAGGTTGGCTACAAGCAAGACTATTACAACGCCAAAGTGTGGCTCGGCAGCCGACTTTCCTGGCTTGACGAGCAGTTTCAGTCGGTAACGACGCTGTTTAATTCTCTCAATAATTATTCCGACAGCGAGGAGCTTGAAGTCACCGCCGAAACCTCCAATGGAGCAGTAATTCCCTCCGACGGAAATGTGGAATATAGCAGTGAGGTTCGATTTACGTTTCGGGATCTTTATTCCGGCAGTGAAACCGTCCGCGTTACGTTAAACGGCAAAAATTTTGCAACCGTCAAGGTGAATGAGAACACCGGCAAAGCGTATATCAATATTTTATCGTCAAAACTTAAAATCGGTATCAATACCTTTATGTTTACCGCGTACGACTACACCGGCGAGGCGACCGGAAAGCTTTTATACACCGTAAATCGCCAAGCTGCGGTGTCCGGCTGTAAGCACCCGAATTCAAAGCGCGCGGTGATCGGCAAAAGGGCAACCTCCTGTGCGGCCGCCGGATACACCGGCGACACCGTCTGCACCGATTGCGGAAAGGTCTTCTCCAAAGGAAAAACCGTGAAAGCGACGGCGCACAGCTTTTACTATAAAAAAGAACTGAAAAAGGCCACTTATTTTGTTGCCGGTTCAGGCGTTGGCAACTGCTCCAAGTGCGGCGGAAGAATTAAATATACCATTCCGAAGCTGACGTTAAAAACGCCGTCCGGCTTTAAAGCGAAGTCCTACAGCTACAATAAAGTTAAGCTCAGCTGGAGCAAGGTGTCGGGCGCAAGCGACTATGTGATCTACAAAAAATCCGGCAAAAGCTGGAAATATGTAAAAGCGGTTTCGTCCAAGACCACCTCTTACACCGTGTCAGGACTTAAAACCGGATCAAAATACACCTACAGCGTGCGTGCAAGGGTAAAAAGCGGTTCAAAATCGGCCTATTCCGCTTACGCGCCGCAAAAAACCGTTCAGCCGGTGCCGTCCGCGCCCAAGCTCACGGTGAAAAAACGCGGCAAAAAGGCCACCGTCACCGTGAAAAAGGTATCCGGCGCAAGTGGCTATCGAATCAGCACGGCAAGCTCTAAAAACGGCAAATACAAAACGGCGAAGTATCTTTCTTCAAAGGCCGGATCTTATACGCTGAAAAATAAAAAGTATGTAAAGGTCGAGGCTTATAGAAAGGTTGGCAGCCGCAAGGTCTACGGAAAGGCAACCGTGAAAAAACTTTAAGGCTGAAAAGATAACGAACCGGCCGTGATAGAATCGGAGGGTTCCCTCGCGCGCCGCGCGGTGTTTTCCAAAGGAAAACACCGCTGAAATCCCCCAAAACGCCAAAGGCGTTTTGGGGGATTTTCTCGCCGAAGGCGGCGGCGCGCAGGGAAACTTTCGATTTGATCGCGGCCGGTTTCGATCATAAAAGGAGAAAAACCGTTTTGGAAGAATTGTGGATTGTACTTTCAAAGCGGTGTTTTTTTGTTTTGTGGTGAGGGGTATTTCAGATATTATTATTCCCAAAAACGTGTGATTACCTGTAATCGGGTATTCATTGCGCCAATATTTTTAAAAAAGCGGAGGGCGCCTTTCTGCCGGACACCACCGTCCCAACTCGGTTCAGAGCATGGGAAATCCCCTTTTGAAAGCCGGGCCGCCGCGCGCGGCGGCCCG
>CADAVL010000017.1 GCA_902791335.1 Oscillospiraceae bacterium | reverse complement strand
CCTCGCTTACATTTCTGTTTGCGCTCGCCTTTCCAATCTACATATCGTGTTAAAACATACCAAGTGCCGTTATCTTCATTTTTATAAACAGGCATTTTTGTTCTCCTTTCTGGCTTGGTACAGCCTTTCATTAAAATACTCTCTGTTGACTCTTCCTGAGATGGTAATGAAACCTTTACGCTTCAGTTCCTCGTTCAGCTCTCGTATGACTTTGTAGGCATACGAGGTTGAAACATCGAGAATCTCAGCGACTTCTTCTACACGCATAAACTGTTGTCCCATAAGTTTCCTCCTTTCTTCGGTTAATATAATGGGTTGCCGTTTTACCCAAGTGCCGTTCCTGCCCCTGCTGTTTCAGCGGCGTTGTCTTGCTCGCTCCGTCGCCACTCGGAGGTCTTGGCAAAATCATATCACACTTGGACGGTCATTTAATTGTGCTAAGCGTAATTGCTTAGTTCTATATCATTATACTAAGCATATTTGCTTTTGTCAAGTGGCTTGCAAGAAAATACTAAACTTTTTTGCTTGGATTTCTCTTGACATCACTAAACATTTCTGCTATACTATGTACGAACACTTGAAAAGAGGTGCTTTTATGGCTATTAGCGAAAGAATTCACTTTTTCCGCAATCTACGTGGAATGACACAGAAATATCTCGGATTACAGCTCGGTTTTCCCGATAAATCTGCTGATGTTCGTATGGCACAGTATGAAACAGGTTCCCGTACTCCAAAAGCAGATATTACCGCAGCGTTGGCACAAGTTTTGGATGTAGCACCGGAAGCGTTGAATGTGCCCGATATTGACAGTTACATAGGTCTGATGCACACGCTGTTTGCCCTTGAGGACATTTACGGCATTACCGTCAGCGAAGCAGATGGGGAAGTCTGTCTTAAAGTCAACTCTGAGAAGGGCAAGGATGCCGCAGAGATTATTCGTATGCTTACCGCTTGGAAAGAGCAAAAAGCTAAACTCGATGCAGGTGAGATTGATAAAGATACCTACGACCAATGGCGTTACCACTATCCTAAGTTTGACACGACGGGCGGTTGGGTAAAGGTTCCTTCGGGGGAACTGAACGATGTAATGTTAGACACCTTCAAAGATCGCCTGAAACCCGACTAAGAAAAAAGACGACAAAAAGCCCTTAACTGCGGTACAAATCCACAGTTAAGGGCTTTTTAATCGTATAATACAGATTTATTTCTTGGTAACAGCCATTTGAGAATTATTCTGATAACCTACAAGCCACTTGGGGTATAGAATAATAGTCACTTCAAATGATGTTATCAAATCGTTATCAAACGGGGTTGGGGAAGTCCGAAAGTCCTTGATATTACTGGGTTTTTAGACTTTCTGTGATTATTCCCACTCCACCGTTCCGGGGGGCTTGGAGGTGATATCGTAAACGACACGGTTGATACCGTCGACCTCGTTGATGATGCGGTTGGAAACGCGGCCGAGAATGTCATAGGGAATCTTTGCCCAGTCGGCGGTCATAAAGTCGTCGGTCGTGACGGCGCGAATGGCTACCAATTGCTCGTAGGTTCTGCCGTCGCCCATGACGCCGACGGTCTTAATGCCGGGCAGCACGGCAAAGAACTGGCTCAGCTCCTTTTCGTAGCCGTTTTTGGCCATTTCGTCACGCAAAACGGCATCGGCTTCCTGCAAAAGCTTTACCTTTTCTTCGGTGATATCGCCGATGATCCGAACGCCGAGGCCGGGGCCGGGGAACGGCTGACGCCATACCAGCTGTTTCGGAATGCCGAGCAGATCGCCGACTTTGCGAACCTCGTCTTTGAAAAGATCCTTGAGCGGCTCGATCACGCCCTGGAATTTAATATTTTCGGGCCGTTTTACCTGATTGTGGTGGGTCTTGATGACCGCGGCGTCGCCTTTGCCGCTTTCAATTCTGTCGGGATAGATTGTACCCTGTGCGAAATATCCGGTGGCGTAATTTTCACGGATCTTATTCCAAAAAACGCGATAGAATTCCTCGCCGATGATGTGGCGCTTTTCTTCCGGATCGACAACGCCTTTGAGCTTTTGATAAAACTCCTGCTGGCAGTTGATCCGCACAAAATTCATATCGAAAAGCTTTGTAAAGGTTTCTTCAACAAAATCGCCTTCGTCCTTGCGCATTAAGCCCTGATCCACAAAAACGCAGGTCAGCCGCTTGCCGATCGCGCGGCTGATGAGTGCCGCGGCAACCGAGGAATCCACGCCACCGGAAAGACCTAAGACGACGTTGCCGTCGCCGACTTCCCGACGAATCTCCGCCACGGTCTTTTCAATAAAGCCCTCCATTTGCCAGTCGCCCTTGCAGCCGCAAACATTGCGAACAAAGCTGTCAATCATGGCTATGCCGTATTCCGTGTGGTTGACCTCGGGGTGGAACTGCACAGCGTACAGCTTACGCTCCGGGTTTTCCATGGCGGCAATGGGGCAGTTTTCGGTGTGCGCCGTGACCCGAAAGCCTTCCGGTGCTTCGCTGATATAGTCGGTATGGCTCATCCAGGAAATCGCGAAATCGGGCATATTTAAAATATTGGAAAACAGGGGAGAGGTCTTGTCATAATGGGTCTCGGTCTTGCCGTATTCGGAGTGCGGTGCGGTGGTAACGGTGCCGCCGAGGGTATAGGCCATGAGCTGACAGCCGTAGCAGATGCCGAGGATCGGAATGCCGAGATCAAATATTTCGGGATAGATATGCGGCGACGCTTCGCTGAAAACGCTGTTTGGTCCGCCGGTAAAGATAATTCCGTTCGGACGCTCATTCTTGAGCATTTCTTCCGCTTTGTCATACGGTACGATTTCGCAGTAGACATTGCATTCACGCACGCGCCGTGCAATGAGCTGATTATACTGACCGCCGAAATCCAAAACCACGATTTTTTCCATTCGGTTCACCCTTTGCTGAAATGTTTTACATCCTTTTAAAGTAACGGATATTTTTCCGTCACAGGGGGTTGCTTTTGTTTTTTGCTTTTAGTAATTTTAATTATACGGTTTTTAAGGCCTTTTGTAAACCTTCGCGGTGCGAAATCGGCAGGATATACAGAAGTTACGCCGGAAAGCTATGCGATTTTTGGCCTTAATGAAGGCTTTTTGCAAAAATTTTATACCACAGGCTTTTATAAAAGATTTTCTGTGGTTTTGCGCTTTGATGAAACTTTGATCAAAGCTTTTCCATTGCCTTTTGCGCTTCGGTCAGATAGTCACCGTCGAATTCATAAAAGCGACCACTGTCCACCAGTGCGGCGATTGCCGGATCCAGCGGAATTTTGCCAAGCAACGGCAGTCCCAGCTCTTTTGAAATATCGGCGGAATCCTTGTGCCCGAAAATGCGGATCTCGCGGCCGCAGTCGGGACATTTGAGATAGCTCATGTTTTCAACCAGACCCAACACAGGGATATCCATGAGCTTTGCCATATTATAAGCTTTTTTCACGATCAGCGCGACCAGATCCTGCGGTGAAGTGACGATCTCAATGCCGTTTACGGGGATAGACTGGAACACGGTGAGCGGAACGTCGCCGGTTCCCGGAGGCATATCAATAAAGAGGTAATCAAGGTCGCCCCAGACGACTTCGGTCCAGAACTGTTTTACGGCGCCTGCAATGACCGGTCCGCGCCAGACGACCGGTGATTCGGCGTCCTCCAGCAAAAGATTGACCGACATCACCTTAATGCCGCCGGCGGTTTCGGCCGGAAGAAGGCCCATTTCGTTTTGGTAAGCACGGCCGTTGATACCGAACATTTTCGGAATGGACGGGCCGGTAATATCTGCGTCTAAAATACCGACGCGATAGCCTTTTTTCGCCATCATCACGGCATTCATGGCGGTGACGAGCGATTTTCCGACGCCGCCTTTGCCGCTGACAATGCCGATGACCTTTTTAATGTGACTGTAAGGGTTCAGCGGTTCCAAAAGACTTTCCGGTGCATCGTGGCCGGAGCAATGCTCGCAGTCGCCCGAGCAACCGTTTTGTTTTTCACTGCAAGTGTTTTCCTGCATGGTTAGAAGACTCCTTTACAATATTGCGCGGCAAAGCGGCAAACACCTTATGGAAGGCTTAAAAAAATTTTTTAAAAACCGCTTGGCCGGTATTTTATATATTGTAACATACTTTTAGGCGGTTTAAAAGGTGTTTTTCGGAAAATTTATTTTCGGTCGGGCAAAACGGAACCCACCGCGAGCAAACCGGCAGTTTCCCTGCGCGCCGCGCGGAGTTTTCTCCTGAAAGGGAAAACTCCGCAAAAGCGGCCCCGAAATGCCAAAGGCGTTTCGGGGCCGCTTTTCGCCGAAGGCGGCGGCGCGCAGGGAAACTGCCGGTTTGCTCACGGTGGGGCCTTTGGCTGCCGTTTGGCTTTTCAAAAAACAAAAAAAGCGATCGGATTCATTTAAAACCCGATCGCGCTTTTTATAAGTATTTTCTGCTTTACAGCATTCAGATATGGCTTTTGAAAGACGAATTTTTTAAGTTTCGTAGCTATAAAAACGGCCGCCGTAGGTCTTTGCAATTTTGCGATATTCCGAGGGGGAGATGCCGCAGATCTTTGAAAAAACGCGGCTGAAATAATAAGGATCGGGAATGCCGCACATGGCGCCGACCTCGCCCACGCGGTACTGCGAGGACTCCAACAGCTCTTTTGCATAGGAAATTCTGAGATTGTTGATGTATTCCGTAACGGATTTACCTTCGTTGCGCTTGAAGATTGTGCTGCAATAAGAGGGGTGCAGGTTGATGTATTTTGAAACCGATTCGAGCGTGATATCCTTTTGAAAATTCTCACCGATATAGGCCTTGATCTTTTCTACATACGGCATGGGGTGCAGGACCTCCTGCTGCTCCAAAACCTTTAAAAGCAGAAGAGAAACCAGGTGGTAAAGCTTTTCGTCGTTGTGAAAATCCGGCTTTCTTAAAATATAGGAGATCATTTCAATATAATTGTTGATCTCGTGAGAAGAAACATTGTGAAGGTGTGAGCCCAACGGCAGCGGTTCGTTGAGTTTTGTGGTGAAGTTGATAGAAAGATAGGAGGCTTTGTCACTTTGCTCACGGGTCATGTAGGTGTTGGTGGGGCAGTACATGGCCTCGCCCTCGGAGATCACCATGGATTCGCCTGCGACGGCGTATTTCATTTTGCCCTTCAGCACAATGGTGAGATCATGGTAAGTGCTATTTTGCTTGGAAATGGGAAAAACATCGCAGTCGATCCTGTGATGAACCAACAGCACTTTCATGCCTTCCAGACAATCCATAGCGTACACCTCCAACGAAAAAATACACAAAATTCTATGTGATCATTATAGCACAAGCGGTTTTCATTGTAAATTAAAAATAATAAATTTACAAAAAAGAATATAAAAATAATGCAAATATAGGCAATCTTAACAATAAACAATAAATGACATTTTACATTTTGCACAAATTTCATATAGTTGTTGTTTTCACAATTGACAAAAGAATGCTATAGTAAATGTGGTTACTTATGCTGCCTTGGCAGGGGTGGTATTTGCGGCCGTATTATAAAGTATTTCCTTGCGGCAAGAGGAAATACCAAAGAGAGGAAAGTTTATTATATGACAAGAAAAACACTGAAAGTGCTCAGTATTCTTTTGTCGACGCTTATGGCATTCAGCTGTTTTGCGGTAGTGCCCGGTTTTGCACTGGACACCGGCAAAATTGAGAATGTCGTGTTGAGCGACAAAGACGCTGAGGGAACCCCCGCAACCTTTGCAGAATTGGCCAGCAATCTCAATGTGTCATCAAAATATGACGGCACAAGTTTAAAGCTTTATGGCATTGACAACGCTTACTTGAAAAATCAGCTGAACGGCCGTGCCGAGGAGCAACAGTTAAAATCTTTGAAATGGAAAGCGTGGGTGGATAAGGAAAACCAGAATTACACCTCGCTTGCGACTTCTTATATTGCCGCAATCACGGACCTTTCCATGTTTAGCGACAATAAAAACGGCACCAATTATAGGGACAGCGACCCCTCTTTGTTAACAAAGAAGGGATACGACGCAACGGTCACCGAGGGCGCGGTTTACGGCTCCGACCGAATTGCCGCCGACTGCTACGATGTTCTTATGGTGGCCGGTTTGAAAACCGAAACAAAAATTGATACATTTTTCTTAGGTATGCACCCGAATGCGAATTTAAGCTTTGCGACATACAAGGTTTATGTAAGTAACGACGAAGACACGCTGTTTCTTGATGAGAACGAAGTGTTGATGTACGATAACTACACAAACTGCAAGGCGAACCAGAAATTCAACAGCATGGCTTTGCGCACATCGGAGGTAAACTACTGGACCTTCGACGGCGAAAAGCCTACCGGAAAATTTGTGGGTATTAAGCTTTATGACGCCGCCGTAAATATGAGCTCGTTTTTCAATTTCTATGAGCTTGGCATTTACGGACAGAGCGCTGCCGCTACGCTTACCGGTGCTGTGGCAAAGGTTACATCCAGCAGCCGGGAAAACACGGTGATGCCCGGCAAGGCCACCGTTACGGCTTTGAATGCCAACGGAGATTCGGTGCAGGATCTTGTAGAAGGTCAGGAATATACCTTTACAACTGCCGTTTATGACGAAAGTCATATTACCTTTGACGGTTGGTTTGCCGCAACCGATGAAAATTATGAAAACTGCCTTTCCAAAGACCGAAGCTACAAAACGGTTTATAACGGTACAACGCTGATTGCAAAATACTCGACCGACGCGATTTTGAATGTTACAGCCGAAATGGTCGCGGACGGCAGCCTTGCAATGGTTCAAAATTTCAACTCAACCAATACGGCACTCGACTATACTTACGATAGCAACGAGCAGGCTATGGCCATTACCGGCACGGATAAAACAGCCCATGGCAGTCTGATCTCTATCTTTGCTTATAATGGCACCACAATTTTTTCCACCGGTTTCGAGCCGTGGACTACATATAAAATGACGGTGCGTGCAAAAGTATCGGGCAGCGACACGCCGGTATTTATGGCGCCAAACGGTCTGACCTTGGGTGTACAACGCATCATCACCCAGAATTACGAGGATATTACGGTGTATTTCAACAGCGGCGCCGCGGACTTCACCAGAGATGCGCAGACCTTCCAAAGTGCGGTCAGCACCTCGCACCTTTCTTCCAATTTCTTTAATTTAGACCTCGCGAAAGACAATCGCCTTTTTATTAAATCCATTCTTCTTGAAAAGGTCAACAATGTGGCGGTGGTTTCCGACGAAAATGCAACCGTTGAAGTAACCTCCGGCGCGCTTGACTTTGCAAAGGGCTATGCCAATACGGCGATCACCAACGACGACACGGTATACGGCGGCGAAAAGAACGCCGACGCTGTGGGTCAATGGGTGAAAGCGCAAATGGGAAGCTACGGTATTGTTGCTGCGGCTGCGGACGGTGAAACGGTTCGGTTTACCGTAACGCCGAAAGAGGGTTTTGTTGCGGCGACAGTTACCGCAAACGACGAAGTGTTAAGCCCTGTTGAGGAAAACACCTATGAATTCACGGCAAAAGGCCAAGAAGCGGATACCGGAAACTTTGTCTCCAATCTAGTAAAAATTCAGGTTGTTACCAAAGAACTGATCACGCACAGCATGAAGTTCTACGATAAAATGGGCAATCTATTAAAAGAGGTTGCCGTGAACGACGGAGAAACGATCTCCAACGCCGACTTGGAAGCGATCAACGCTCTGGTACCGGATATTTACGGCTATGAAAAGCTGCTGTCCGACGGAAAGCAAGCCTGGGATGGCGATGTTACCGAAGCTGTGCTGAGTGATGTTTCCTTTGTAGCGCAGTATGTTGTATCCGATAAGACTTATGCGGTCAGCTATAAAAAGGTGGACGGTACGGTCGTGGATCTCGGCGCTTTGAAATTTGATACCCGCATTGTCTGCACCGACGAAAATGCAAAATCCTTTACCGTGAACGGTCAGACCGTAGCAAGCGGTAAAGAGGCTGTTTTGTATGTCTACGGTGCATTCCGGGTGGTTGCCGAAAGCTCGGAAGCTACAGAGAATTCCATTGGTATTATGGAAAGCTTTAAAGGCACCAAGGACGGGCTCAACACCCTGATCACCTTTGTTCGGGTAAACAACCCCGAAAACAAAAAGATCGCCGATGTCGGCGTGATCTTTGCTTCCGCCAATGCCGCCACTGCCATGGCCGACCTTGAATGGACGCAGGAAAACTTTAAGGACGCCGGTTTTAAATGCGTGATTGCCCACTCCGAGAAAAACGGTGCGCAGAACTTTATGGGCCGCCTGGTCGGCATTAAAGACGGCGCGAGCCGCGCGGCAAGAGCGTATGTTGCCTTTGAGGACGGCACCCGACTTTACAGCAACACGGTTACCGTGAGCTATTAAGGAGGGGCTTCGGATGAAAAAGGTATATAGAAAACCCGAATGTTTGATATGCTTTACTTCTGCTGCCGATTTCTGCCTCGGCCTTTCAGGAGAGGATGAAACGAACGGCTACGTGCAAGTGGACGTGACGGACGAACTGGAATAAAAAAGCAATCGCGTCTTTAAGAAAAGAGCGTAATCTTCGGCTGACGAGTGCCAAACCCGTCAGCCGAAGCAATCAGAAAGCCCGATACCCGATATTCTCCGGCGGCTGCCGCCACGGAATATCGGGCTTTTTTTCTTAAAAATCGGGGTTGGGCGCGCAGGTTTTGCTGTTCTTTTTGAAGCTTTGAGCGGCCGGCAGGGGTGCTTTTTAGTTGTGGGGAAGTTGAGACAAAGAATGGCAAGCCGTGTGCAGACCGGGAGTTTTCCCGCGCGCTGTCGCCGAAAGGCGACGGCCGAACTTCGTTCGGCCCGGCCGTTTTTAAAAAAACGGCCGAAGCGCGCGGGAAAACTCCCGGTCTGCACACGGCTTGCCACTTTTTACAGCAGCTTTTGAATCTATCAAAAACAGCAATTACCCGGTATCTTAACAGCAATTCCCGGGTTTTTCGGCGACGGCTTTCAAGCCTTTCGGCACGCAATGCTTCATCTTAAAAAAGCCAAAATAAAAAAGCCCAAAATATTTGAGCGGCAGTCCTCAATATATCAAGCGGCGGCCGCCCCGATATTTGAGCGACCGCCGCCGAAAATATATTCAAAGTCGTTTTGGTATTTTGACAGCAGTTTCCCAAAAAAAACCGCTAATTGAGGATCATCGTGCCGTCGCGGTCAATATCCAGCGGAAAAATTTTCCAGTCGGCCTCGGTTTTGCCGTCCAGCACTTTGGAAAGCTCTTCTGCTACCGCGCGCCCCGAAATATACATTAAAGTAGGGCCGGCGCCGCTTAAATAAAAGGCGGCGTCAAGGCTTTTCGCGGCGGCTTTTATCGCCTCGTAGTCCTTAATTAAGTGACTGCGGTATTGCTCGTGCAGGCGATCCTTTGCAGCGATCCGCAAAACGGTTTCGTCGCCTTCCTCCAGTGCTTTTAAAAGCACCGATGTGTGCGAAATATTATAAACTGCGTCCGCACGGGAATACGATGTCGGCAGACAGGCTCTGGCCGTTTCGGTGCTCAGCTTAAAATCGGGAATCAACGCGGTAAAGTGCCATTTTTCGTGAATTCGATACGGCAGGGTGTAGGGCACGCCGTCCTCGGTGATCGAGGCGGTCAATCCGCCGTAAATGGCCGGTGCTAAATTGTCGGGGTGGTTTTCCAGCGTTAAGCTGATCTTTAAAATTTCCTCTTTTGAAAGCGGTCGGTCGTTTAAAAGTCCTGCGGCCGTCACGCCGCCCACGATCATGGCGGCACTGGAACCCAGTCCGCGCGATACCGGTACATCGGCGCGAATGGTGATCTTCACGCCGCCAAAGGGAATCCCCAGTTCCGACAGCGCTTTATTGTAAGCAACCGCCGCAAGATTTTCAGGCGTTCTGAATTCCTTCGGACAGCCGTCGATCGAAACGCCGCTCGGCTGTCTTTCAAAGGTCAGCGTGTTATAAAGCGATAAAGCGCAGCCGATCGAATCAAATCCCGGGCCTAAATTTGCAGAGGTTGCCGGAATGCGGAGCGTTACTTTTTCCATGATTTCTCCCGAACCTTTTCAAGAACGTAGGAAAGCATGTCTTCCTTGTCGATCACGTCTTTGTGCAAAACCTCTTTCCCGTAAAGCGAGGTAAGGTTTTTCGGCGCGGGGGTGTCGGTCGCCTTTTCCAAAGCCGCCATAACATCGAATTCATTGTCGCTGTGCGAAAGCCCGATTGCGTCGGACACGGCGGCGGCGAATTTATAAGGCGAGGCGGTGGAAAGCACCACGGTTTTGTGGGTGTTTCCGGTTGCCTTTAAAAATTGCTCCGAAACATTCCACGCAACAGCCGTGTGGGTGTCGCACAAATAGTGACAGCCCTCGTAAACCTTGCGAATGGTTCTTTCGGTTTCTTCGTCGTTGCAGCTGCCGGCCCAGAAAATTTCGTGTAATTTCTCCAAAACGTCCGGCTCTACCGTGTATTCGCCGTTCTTGGAAAGCGCGTCCATATAACCGCGAATGCGCGCGTTGTCGCAGCCGGTGGCAAGGTATAAAAGGCGTTCGAGATTGCTTGACACCAAAATATCCATGGAGGGAGAAACGGTTTTGTGGAACGGACGCAGGCGGTTATACCGTCCGGTGCGTAAAAATTCTGTTAATACGTCATTGGCGTTTGAAGCGCAAACCAGCTTGTCTACGGGAAGCCCCAAAAGCTTTGCAAAGTAACCTGCCAGAATATCGCCGAAATTGCCGGTAGGCACCACAAAGTTTACAAGGTCGCCGGCTTTGATCTCGCCGTTGTTTTGCAGCTCTGCGTAGCTTCTGAAATAGTAAACGATCTGCGGCACCAAGCGGCCGATATTAATGGAATTTGCACTGGAAAGGCGAACGTCCGTGCCCTTCAAAAGATGCTCTTTTTCGGCTTTTGCAAAAATCTCTTTCACGCCGGTCTGCGCGTCGTCAAAATTGCCGCGCACGGCACAGACGGCCACATTGTTGCCCTCTTGCGTGGCCATTTGCGCCTTTTGAATGGCACTGACGCCGTTGTCGGGATAAAATACAATGATCTTTGTGCCGTCTACATCGTGAAAGCCTTCAAGCGCCGCTTTGCCGGTGTCGCCGCTGGTGGCGGTCAAAATCACAATTTCGTCGGTTACGCCGGTTTTCTTTCTTGAAGCGGTGATCAGCTGCGGCAGCATGGAAAGCGTTTTTTGCCAGTCAAAATCGATGCATTTTAAATTCTCCGGCATATAAAGGCCGCCGTCCGGTGCAATGCCGCGCAAAATGGCATTGGCGGCGGTGATTTTTTCACTGTTACTTCTGGTGCTTTGATAATACATGGCGCGTTCTCCTCTGTTTTTCAAAACGCTGTTCCTGCATCTTTGCAGGAACGCTTGCAATTCATACATATTTATGATATAATATCGTGAAATAAAATGCAAGTATAAATTTGTAATTACTTGTCGGTTCAGGTGTATGTGGAAAGAGGGGCTTTTAAGCCTTCCAAAAGAAAGAGATGGGGAATGACTTTAAAATGAACATCGCAATACTGGGGTTCGGAACGGTAGGCTACGGCGTTTATGATATGGCGTCGCACACGGAAAATTTAACGGTAAAATATGTACTCGATCTGAAAAAACACGAGGATATCACCGCAAAAAGCGTTACGGATATCAAAGAGATTTTGGAAGATTCGTCAGTGGATACAGTGGTAGAGCTGATCGGAGGAGAAAACCCGGCGTATTCGTTTATTAAAAGCGCGCTGTTAGCCGGCAAAAATGTGATTACTGCCAATAAGCTTGTAATCAGCAAGCATTATGAGGAACTGACCGCCCTTTCAAAGCAGCAGAATGTTGCACTTCGCTATACGGCGGCCGTCGGCGGCGGAATCCCTTGGCTTGTCAATCTGGAACGGACGCTCAGAATCAGCCGTGTTCACCGCGTCCGCGGTATTTTTAACGGCACCACAAACTATATTTTAGACGCCATGCATAAAGACGGCGAAACCTTTGAAGCCGCCTTGAAGGAAGCACAGCGCTTAGGCTTTGCCGAGGCCGACCCCAGCTCCGATATCGACGGACTGGACACCCAGCGGAAGATCGCGATCTCGGCCAATGTAGCTTTCGGTGTGCTTGTAAACCCCGACGAGATCAATGTGTCCGGTATTCGCTCGGTTTCGGCCGAGGCGGTAAAGGACTGCGAAGAACACGGTTATGTCTGCAAGCTCATGGCAAAAGCGCGCAATAAAAACGGCGCGATCTCGGTTTGGGTCGAGCCGACCTTTGTGAAAAAGACTTCGTCTTATGCGGCGGTGGCGCAGAACTACAACCGCATTTCTTATGACGCTGACCACGTCGGCCGCGGCAGCTTTTCCGGCTTCGGCGCAGGGCGCTATCCCACGGCGTATACCGTGGTGGGCGACTGCATTGATGTGGCAAACGGCGTGAAAAAAGCATATAATTCCAATATGAGGCCGGTTCATATCGACAACAGTATCGTGGCGCACAGATATTATGTAAAAACCACCGCCGAGAACGATTGGCTCAAAGAAAATACGGAGAGCGTGTGGCGTCACGGCGTGCTTTTAAAGCCGGTATCGGTGGGAAAAATGCACGAAATGGCGGCCGAAATTCAGAAAACCGACCCGAATATCTTTATTGCCGGTGTTTATTAAGGAGTAGAAGCAGTTTATGTTTAAAGTATTAAAATTCGGCGGTTCGTCCATGGCAGACGCAAACCAGTACTGCAAGGTGAAAGAGATCGTTGAGGCCGAGTCCAGCCGACGCGTGGTGGTCGTTTCGGCCGCAGGCAAGCGCTTTCCCGGCGACAACAAGATCACCGATCTGCTTTATCTTTGCTACGCACACTTGCAGTACGGTGTTTGCTGCGACAGCATTTTTGAAATGATCGCCGACCGATATATTGAAATTCGCGACGACCTGGGCCTTTCGCTTGACATTGAAGCCGAGCTTGCCGCCATTCGCAAAAAGATGAACGACGGGATCACGCAGGACGAACTGGTTTCCCGCGGCGAGTATCTTTCGGCAAGGCTTCTGGCCGATTTTCTGGGCTTCAAATTCGTGGACGCGACCGAGTGGCTGACCTTCCGCTTTGACGGCGAGATCGACGTGGAAAAGTCCTATCGGAAATTGCAGAATATTCCTTATGAATCCGGCATTGTGATTCCGGGCTTTTATGGCATTATGCCCAACGCCAACATCAAGGTAATGACCCGCGGCGGCTCGGATATCACCGGCGCTTTGGCCGCGGCCGCTTTCAAAGCCGATGTTTATGAAAACTGGACCGATGTTTCGGGCGTTTTAATGGCCGATCCGCGCATTGTGGAAAATCCGAAGCCGATCAAGCACATTACATACGACGAGCTGCGCGAGCTTTCTTATATGGGCGCGCAGGTCTTGCACGAGGGCACGATTTTCCCTGTAAAGCAGAACAATATTCCGCTCAATATCCGCAACACGAACGACCCGAAAAATCCCGGCACAGTCATCATGAAAAAGTGTGAGGACGATCCCGAAAACGATAATTTTATCACCGGTATTGCCGGCCGCCACGATTTTCATATTATCAGCGTTACGCGGCACGGTCTTTCCGCCGCCGTCGGTGCTTTGAAAAAGATCAGTGAGATTTTTGAACGGCACGGTGTGGCGATTGAATATCTGCCGTCGGCCATTGATACCATTTTCTTTGTCATGCCTACCGCGAATATTGCCGATAAGCTTTATTCCGTGATTGGTGACATTGAAAACGAGATCAAGCCCGACAAGATCGAGGTCACCGACAATATTTCCATTATTGCCGTGGTCGGCCGCAAAATGGCCTTTAAGCCCGGCACCTCCGGCCGTCTGTTTGCGGCGCTCGGACAAAACAACATCAATATCCGCATGATCTCTCAAGGGCCGGACGAACGCAATATTATTGTGGGTATTGATAATAAGGATTACGAGAAAACCATTCAGGTGCTTTACAACAGCTTTGTAAAATAGCGATAGCGAGGTAGTTTTAAAAAAATGAAAAAGTACAATGTAGCGGTTTTGGGCGCAACCGGCGCCGTCGGCCGCGAAATGATCAAAATTTTAGAGGAGCGCAATTTCCCCGTAAACGCACTGAAAGCACTGGCTTCCAAAAGGAGCGTCGGCAAAAAAATTCCGTTTAAAAACGAAGAGATCACCGTGGAAGAAGCCACGCACGATTCTTTTTCCGGTATGGATATCGTTTTGGGTGCCGCCAGCAATGCGCTGGCCAAGGAAATGGCGCCTTACATTGTAAAAGCCGGCGCCGTGTTTGTGGATAATTCCAGTGCGTTCCGCATGGACGACAATGTGCCGCTGATCGTGCCGGAGATCAACCCCGAAGACGTAAAGAATCACCGCGGAATCATTGCAAACCCAAATTGCTCCACCATTATTACGGTGGTTGCGGTCAACGCATTAAACACCGTCAGCCCCATTGAAACCATGGTGGCCTCCACCTATCAGGCGGTTTCGGGCGCAGGCGCAGGCGGTCCGCGTGAGCTTTTAGAGCAGACTGCTTCCATTATTACGGGCGACGGCATTTGCAAGCCGGAGGTCTTTACCGATCAGATCGCTTTTAATGTGATTCCCAAAATCGGCAGCGGCACGGAAAACGACTACACCACCGAGGAAATGAAAATGCAAAACGAGGGCCGCAAGATCATGCACCTGCCGGATCTTCGCGTCAGCTGTACCTGCGTGCGCGTTCCGGTGGTTCGTTCGCACTCTATTTCGGTCGTGGTAAAAACAAAGGAGAAAATTCCACCGGAAAAGGCGCGCGAGGTCATTAAAAACGCCCCCGGCTGCCGTCTTTGCGACAATGTGAATGCCGGCATTTATCCCATGCCGCTCGATACAAGCGATCAGGATCTGGTTTTTGTCGGCCGTATTCGTGAGGATCTCACCTCAGACCGTGGGCTGAATATCTGGTGCTGCGGCGACCAGGTTCGCAAAGGTGCCGCCACCAACGCCATTCAGATTGCCGAACTGCTGACCGATAAATCTTAGATTTTTAATAATTTTCAAACGACTGCAAGGCTTTTTAAAAGGGCAATTTTCAATTGCACTTCGGGGCGACGGGTTCGTAATCTGTTCGCCGCCGTTCTTTAAATCGGTGCTTTTGCGGTCGTTTTGCCCTGTCGGTACTGCCAAATTTCACCGACGGTTGACATTTGCCTTAGGGTCTGATATATAATTAATGTGTGCCGAAAATTTTTAAAAAGGCTGACGCTTTTTTAGAAAAAGCGGACAAGCCCGATCTTAAAAAAGGCACCCAAAGCTTTTTTCGTTAGGAAAAGCTTTTGCGTTTTGAAAATTTCAGGTTGTCTTGTTTTGCGGCTTTTGAGATCGAAAGCTCCAAAACAAAAACAGAACAGCGAGGATGAATTATGAAAAAATGGATTTCTTTATTGCTTTGCCTTGCGCTTTTTTCTTCTGTGATCTCGTGGCAGAGTATGGCCGCCGGAAATGCGGCGCTCGGCATGAAAGATTTCACCGTTGCGACGGGTGGGAAATACAGTATTTCCGATATAAAAAAATCTTTAAAATCCTTTGCCGATGAGGAGCTGTCACAAGAACAGCTGAAAGAAAAATACGGCGCGCAATTGCGGCACGTTGATATCATTGCCTCCGGTATTGAGGGTCTTAACGGGATCTACGGCCTGCAATTCGGCCTTTCGGTCAATTCGGACGCCGTCGCGCTAGGGTTCGTTACCACCGATCTTCAAAACGGCAGTAAGGTCGGCGTTTCCAAATGGGAGGGCTTTTTGACCGCGCAGGATGCGGGATTTAAAACCGCCAAGGTGTTGTTATACGGTACCGGCGCGGTTACGTCTGACGCAAACCGCTCTCTCGTTCGCGTTTCAAACGACAGCTACCGCGTGGCCACGCTTTATTACCTTGTGGGCAAGGAACTGAAAAACGACTTTAAACTGACGCTTACGGTGGAGGATATTGCTTCAAAGGACAAGCAGTCCGCTGTAAAATCCATTGTGAGCGAGTTTAAATCCGAAACCACGGCGCAAGCGACCGTTTCAGAAAATGCGCAGGAATTTTACGGTGAAATGCTCGGCGCGCAGGTCCGCATCAAAGATCCGCAGGGTCTGCGTTTTGGCACCAAAGTCTTAAAGACCGGATTTATTAAAAACTGCACGGGCGTATCTTACGGTACCCTCATCGCCGTGACCTCCCAGTTAAAGGGTGGGGAGCTGACGCTTGACACCAAGACGCCTTATTATAATGCACCGGCCGAAATTTTGGAAGCTACAAAGGACGCCGTGGTGATTGGCGGCGCAGTCAAGAATTTCAAGGATTTTTCCTACAATAATGTAAACTTCACGGCACGCGCTTATATCAAATACCGTGCGCCGGGGGAAAACGCCGACCGCGTTTATTATTTCGACCCGATCGTTCGCAATGTTGAAGCCATTAAAAGTGCGCTTGGTTTAGACTGATGAGCGATGTCCTGCCGATTTGAACGGACGAATGCGAACGTGCGGCGTGGGAACCTTAAAATATGAGATGAAGGAATACGGTGAAAATAATGAAAAAACAGGTTTTATTGGCGCTGTTCGTCGCCTTGGTTGCGGCAATGATGCTTTCCGGCTGTCGCGGAAAATCCGGCGGTGCGTCATCTAATGCGGCGTCCTCCAAAGACGCGCGCGTAACGGCCTCAGAACTTTTTCCGCAAACCGGAACAAACTCTGAAACCAAGCTGACTTCTTACGAAACACAGTCGCTTTTTAAAGCACAGGAAAGTAAGACTGCAAGCGAGAAAGCCGCGTCGGCAGCTTCGTCCTCAAAAACAACTTCAAAAAATCCCGGCACTGCAAACGCCGGAAACCTTGATAAAGACGGCGACGGCTGGACCGACGGATGGAATTGACCGCGGACGAACCGCAATGGTCAGTCTATCTTTTGCAGGACAGCCGACAAGAAAAAATATATTAAAATTTATTAATTATGTAGCGCTGATTATTGACAAGTCACGGGCTATCGTTTATAATCAATTCGGTATTTTTTTTGTTTAAAAGATTTTGTTGCGGTTTTTCGTTCGTCATCATAGCTGTCGAAACAAAACAGCAACGGTTTACATGCGAAATGCGTATAAAAGACGGGAATATTTAACACCTTTTAACACAAAGTAAAGTCAAGCTATTTGCGCGGCGGTTCAAGCCGAATATTACATGGAGGGTTATTGCTTGGATATTGTCCATTCAATCAAACAGAGCAAATTTCTGCGCGGTCTGTGGGAGGCGCAGCGTTCTTTTAGAATTTTTCCTTTTTATGTTTCTTTAAAGCTTCACGGACACCCGATTTCTTTCAAATGTTTAAAGCAAAGCTTTTATGTTGGAAACGGTTGGCGCAGAGCTTATTCCGCAGGCTATTTTAATGAAAAAATTTGTAAAGGTCGCGTGATTTATACAAGCGACGGCTTTGCTGCAAACAAAAAGCAGGCTATTTCTTTTTTTGAAGCGTTTTTAAAACGTTCGGATTTTGAAAATTATACGCATGTTGTTGTCGTAAAAAGCCGCAGTGCACAAAAAAAGCTGTGGAAGAAATACAAAGCTCGGAAAAATATTACGGTGGTGCTTCATAAAAGCTCTGCCTATGGACATCTGCTTTCCGGAGCAGAATATATTGTTTGCTGCGGTAGTTTGAGCACTGCTTTTTCAAAGCGTTCCGGCCAGCACGTTCTTTATTTCGGCAAGGGCTGCCCCGAACAGATTGTTGAAGACAGTGCCGTTCAGCCGAGGACTCGAATCAGAAGCTTTTTGCTGGCTGATCTTTCGGTAGCGGTCGATCCTTATATTTCTGATATTTATAAAAAATTCCGTCTTTGCGAGCTTTGCTCCGGCTCTTATCTTGATAATACGGACAAGCATTTAAAGAAAGCGGATATTTTAAAGCTCTTTTTAGAGGACGGCCGGAAACAAGCCGGAAATTCTGCTGCCAATAGCGATACCGTTCTTCCAAAAAGGCTGTATATTCTCGGCAGTCTTTTGAAAAATACTTTGTCCAAAAAGGCCATGAAGGCACTGGCTGCGGAGGACACTGAAAAATGCGATATTACATTGTTTCTTGCAAAGGGCACCATCAGTGATGAAAGCTTTCAGCTAAAGGATATTCCAAAAGGTGTCCGTGTGATCGTTGGCACAAAACTGCCGCCGATCACCCCTCATGAAGCAAAACTTCGCCGCGATATTTTTGCGGTTTTAACAGAAAAGCACAGTGAAAAGGACTGCAGGGATTATTGCAGGCGAGAATATCTTCGTAATTTCGGCAACACCGAATTTGACGAGGTAATTGACTATACCGGATATTCAAAAATGTTCGAAGGCGTGATAAACTTCGGCGCCGAAAACACCCCGAAATATGAAAAAATTCCGGTGGTCTATCAAAACGGACGTCCGAAAATTTCCACTATCGTTCCGGTTTACAATGTTGAAAAATATTTAAAGAAGTGCTTGAAAACCTTAGGCGAACAGTCCATTGACGAGCTTGAGGTTTTGGTGGTGAACGACGGTACACCCGACGCAAGTCAGGATATTATCAACAGCTTTGCGTTGCTTTATCCCGATCGCATTCTGCCGCTCATTAAGAAAAACGGCGGACTTTCCGACGCAAGGAATTATGCAATGCCGAAAGCCCGCGGCGAATATATCACCTTTGTTGACAGTGACGACTATGTAAAGCCCGACGCCATGCTGCAATATTATAAAACAGCAGTGGAGAACGGTGCCGATCTCGTGATTTCCGACTTTACAAAGATTATTGAACGCACCCGAAAGGAGCGCATTCGCACCGGTAAAAAATTCCTGCGCCGCAGACAGTATGTCACCTCGCACACTAAACACGACGGCGTCAGCGCATTTGAAAACCCGAAACTATTGCGCTTTGCATCCTCCTACGCATGGAATAAATGCTACCGTCGGGATCTTTTGATCGATAAAGGATTTCTGTTCCCGGTTGGGCAGTGGTTTGAGGATTCTGCCGTAGTTTACAACATCATTATGTCCGCAAAAAAAATCTCTTATCTTCGTGAAAGCACCTATTGCTATCGCGTGGGCAGAGAGGGTGCGATTACCAGTACAGTAGATAAGCGAATTTTTGATATTTTTAAATCCTGCGACAGCATTTTGTCCTTTTCAAAAGAGCATGGGTTTTATGATGCTTTAAAGCCGGAAATAGAGTATCTTTGCATTATGCATCTGCATGCTCGCTTACTTGCCTTGTCTTCAACTTATGAAAGAAAGATCATTGTTGCATTTAATCGCGAGTGCTACGCTTATCTTGATAAAAACTTCCCCAACTGGATCCAAAATAAATATTATTATAAGGTAAGGAACGACCGCATCTTAAAAAACAACTATTACGGGCTTAATAAATACCGCGATAGTGAGCGGATGATGCGAAGCTACCTTTTAAACAACAGCCTTCGGTTAATGCTTTTCCACAACAAGATGGTTTTAGGCATTTTGGACTTGTCCGATCGGGTGAAAAACCGACTCAAGAGAATGTTTTTCCCTGTACCCGACAATGCGGCTGTTCCTGTTGTTGACCCAAAATTGTTGGAGGAGCAAAAGATTCTCGAACAGCAGAAAAAGGACAGAGAGGTTGAGGCGATTCAGCAGTATTCACTCAGAATTATGGATATTATTCATAAATTCTGCGAAGAAAACGACATTCAGTACTTTTTGGCCGAGGGAAGCTTGTTGGGGGCTGTTCGTCATGGCGGATTTATTCCGTGGGACGACGACATGGATATTTGTATGCTGCGCCCGGACTATGATCGGTTTATCAAGCTTTGGGGGAAACGTGAAATTGAGCAATGCGTGATGTTTAACCGCACCACTTATAAAAAGTATTATTTACCGTTTACTAAAATTATCTTAACCGAGGAAACCGGATTCAGAAACAATCAGGAGTATTTCCCCGAAAAGTATCAAGGTCCGTTCGTGGATATTTTCCCGATTGATAAATGCACCGGTGAGATCACGCAGGAGGATATATACAAGCTGGGTGATTTGAGACGTTATCGCGATTATCTGCTTTATAAGATCGGATACATCAAAAATCACACCAAGCGGAAGCGCCTGCGCCGCGGCGCAAACAGCACCACTTATAAAACGCTCCACAGAAAGATCGACGAAATCGCAAGAGGCTATCACAACAACACGGACGGATATGTGGCCAACTTCTTCAGTTCTTATACGATCTTTAACGAGCATTTTAAAGCGGATTGGTTTAAAAATGCCGAGCTCGTGGATTTCGATGGCAGAAAATACTATATTCCTTCAGGCGCCAAAGAAATCTTAACCGTTATTTACGGCGATTATATGACTCCGCCACCGGAAAACAAGCAGGTTTGCAAGCATGGCTTTACGGTTTTGGATGATATTCGCGCAAAGTTATCAAAGTTATAAATAAAATCAGACGAACGATTTTAAAATTTAAGGGGTTCGTGAAAAACATCTTTTTTCACGAACCCCTGTTTTTGTTTTGTTTATTGCCGCTTGGTAGGGATAGGGTATTCCGAAACCCGAGCGTTTGTTTTTGCGTTAATCTTTACTCATGTGCAGCCCGACTGAGCGGTTCAAAGAGAAACCAACAGCGGATCAATCGGTTGTGCCGGTTTTGCAAGGTGCTTTTGGCTTTAAAGCCAAGCCGGAAAGAGGACGCGCAATTCTTACAACCAAAAGGTAAATCGCATAAAGCAACACCCCGATAAAGAAGGTCGCTAAGGTATACAAAAGCAGCTCCCCGACGAATTGCTTCGGCTGATAGTACAGAACGCGGACCCAGTCATGCAGACCCCAGATACTGTAGAAAAGCGTGTTATCGTGAATGAGATAAACCATAAAGGTCGCCTTGCCCAAAAAATTAATCACGCGACTGCTTGGCAGATGAATTCTCCGTGCCCATTCAAACAGCGATATACCCATGATAATGGAAACAATACTGTGGTTATCATACCATGGAATATTGGGCAGAACATAATCATCGGGTTTATTCCTAAGGAATTCTGAAATGCTGAGCTTTGCATCATTGTAGCCGGAGGCCAGCACGAATGCATACACAGCAATAATAATCAGCGGAAATATAAAGGTCCGCACACGGCCGAAAGGATCATATTGTTTTATAAATCCGCCGAGCGCATAAAGGAAAATACCGATGCACAATGTTCTCATGCCGTCAGCAAACGATTCGATCAGCTTGCCGGACCAGCCAAACTGTGTCAGCGCGAAAGTGGCTGCTAAAAATGCAATATATTGCTTTTCGCTGAGTTTTGAAAGAATATCATTTAAAAAAAGTGCCGCAATGACAATGATCAGAAAATAATATCCGATAAACCAGGACATATCGTTGAAAATATTAATGGTCTGCCATTCTAAAAAAACACCCTTGAGATGTCTTGTCAGTCTGCAAAGCACCGTGGATGCCGCGACAAGCGTCACTGCGGCAAACCCAAGCTGTTGCAGAAGCTTTCCGGAAGTCTTTGCAAGATTGATATTTTTTCCTTTTGAGGACATAAAAAATCCGGAAATCAAAATAAAAATTGCATTGCCGGCAGCGCCAAAGGGCATAACAGCGTCTAACAACAGTAATTGCGGATTATAAGAGGGTTTACTGAAAAAACCGTTTGCCATACGTTCAATGGAATCCGCTTCCTGAAGCTGATCGTTTACACAGTGATTCACAATGTGATAGGAAACGATCATGAGCATGGCGATAATTCGGAGTAATTCAATATTTGAACTTCTGGCCTTTTTTGTATTCATGCAGACGGGCTCCTTTGTCCTGAAAAACAGTATCATGTAAAGTTATGTTAGCATATAAATCTATGAAAGTCAATATCTTCAAAATTTACAAAATACATCGCTATACACTAACAGAAAGCGCAAATCCATGTGCAACCGCTACTTCTGAAAGGTGGAGTGGTTTTCCGCTTTTTAAAACGCTTTTTTAAGTGGTTATCATCAAATCGTATTCTAAGGTTGGGCGCAACTTTTTTTAAAAATATCAGCCGCAAAAATATTTCTTTTCATTGCAGACCGCCAAAAAATGCCATGGTTTTTTTGCATAAACTCCCTGCTGTTGCAAACAATACTAAAGCCGAAAAAAGCATAAGGGAGATTGAATATATGAAAGCAACCGGTATAGTCAGAAGAATTGATGACCTCGGCAGGGTCGTTATTCCGAAAGAGATCCGCCGCACCATGCGTATCCGCGAGGGCGACCCGCTGTTGACAACATTGATACCAGAAGATATGTTCTGTGAAGCAATACTTTCCGTAGTAGAAAGAGCAAAAGTTAATACATAACTCACAGGGTAATAGAAATGGCATTATAACGGCATAAAATCGCTTATTTGCTTACTTCCCACCCGTCCCCTTATTAGAATTCATTAAATAGAAAACGGGTTTATATGGGGTTATTTTCGGGTGTATGACACACTTCTTTATTATCCTCTGTTTTATGAGTTATGAGTAAAAGATGGGTGGACGGTACAAACCGTCCACCCTTTTCATCATAATTCTTAAAATAGCGAATGATATTATTATCTAAAAATATTCCAAAACAAAACCAGTAATTATTTCGCCGACAAAACGAAATCAACTCTTTTAAGAATTCCAAAAGAGGATGGGTGGGAAAAAAGCACATCGGAATGAACCGATGTGCTTTTTAATTGGAATTATAAAATTACATCAAAATCTTCGTAGTTCCATTTTTCGTGTGGAGGAATAAGGTAATCATACTCATCTGTGCCAGAGCGACTAACAGTTTGATAACCCACAGCATTAGGTGAGAAATCGAGAAAACATTCATTCACTCTTGTTCTATATTCGCTCAGACTATATGACATTTCAATACACACAAATGAAATGATTGGCAGTTCCTTTGAATATTGGTTAAGGAGTGCCTTGAAATCGGACACCTTTTCCCCATATTGGGTGCAACAATCCCATATTTGGTAGTACAAATCATCTGATGGTCTTGGAGTGGTTATTTCTCTTTCCCAAGTGTGGCCTTCTGATATGCCTTTTTCTCTTATCTTTCCGTTCATTTCGTCTAATACAGAAGAATAAATATGGCGAGGGGTACAGTTATCTTTTTCAATCGCTAACACATGATGTATAGTTACTCTGCCCTGACGAATGTGTTTTGTGTATTCAATAAACTGTGTGCATTCTGTGTTATAGCACTCTATATTCAAGTTTTCTGTTCCAAGAAAATAATCTGAAATATCGCAATCATTAACAATAAATCTGCAATCTACATTAATGCAAGGGTTACTTGGAGAAAACTTCTTGTGGGAAGGGTCAATAAAAGAGTGCACTTCGTCACATAATTTTTTAAAATCGGAAAAGTTTTTTTGGAATATGAGTTCATCAGTGAAAAAATCTTTTATTTCTAATTTTAGTCGTTTTGATTTTGCGGCTTTACTGGAATAGGAAGATTCTTCAACTGAAAAAACAATATCTCTGCTATCTTCCTCTTTTTTGATTTTAATACGACCAAAATTGAATTCGATTTCACACAACTTCTCCAAAGATTGCTTTTTTGCCCAAGAAATTAATTCGGAAACATCATAAAATCTTCGTTCATATGAAGTCGTTTTGTTAGTAATTGTGGTGTAGTCAATTCTACTGAACAATCCCAAAACTTGAGCCAGCATATCAATAATTCGCTTTTTATGGTGTGGACCTTCAATTTGTGTTTTTGCCAAAGTAATCCTTTGAACATAATAATGAAAATTAGTGCTTTGGACTGCTTTGGCAGGACCAGTCATTTTTGTGGTTATTAAATATTCTTCATACATAGAGATTTCCTTCCTTGCCCATCAATAAACAATGCTTAAATCTTCGGCAGTGAAATAGACCGTAACCCCACCGTATCCGTATTCCCATTCCTTGTAAACGGTTGCTTCGATAGGATGAGTGTCATCGTCCACATCTCGCATTAAACCCGTCGTACCTGTAACAAGAACCTTCATACCGTCGGGGAGTTCAACCTTTTTACCATTTTTGTTTACGGGGTAATAATCGCTCTTCTGATTGAATTCTGCGATATATTCGCCCACGAGTGCTGCTTCATAAAGGTCGGTATATTCCCAGTACGGTGTATTGATGAAATTCTTTACATTGATATAGAAGGTGTTCTCGGTGTCAATGTCTTTTACCAATAAATAACCCTTGTAGAAACCGTGACTGCTGTGTTCAAGTTCCTGCTCTAAAACAAGCACCTTTGTTTTGTGAGCGATTTTTCCACACTCTTCATAGAATTGCTTGTCCTTCTGATAAATGGGTATCTGCCAGTTAGGTTCGATAGAATATTCTTCATCATCGTAACTGGCGACATATCCCGTAATATTCTCGTATTGTGGCTCGTCACGACCTATATCGCTATTTCCACGACCTTTGAGTACAGTTACCGTTGTATTGGTTTCATCGGTTTCTGTGCCGTCTGGTGCCGTTGTAGAAGTGGTATCGGTTGTTTCGGAGCCACTGGTTTCTATACTGGTATTGGTTTCATTATTCGTGTTATCGGTATTGTCGGCAGCACCACATCCGCATAGCGAGAAAACCAATACACAAACAATGAGAATTGATAGTGTTTTGCTTATTCTATTATTCATAATTGTCTCCTCTCGGTTTGGTTTCTTACCTATCACCGAATGTAACCTGCCCGTTCATCAAAAGAGGAAGCAGGAAGTCCCGCAGCGAAGCAAGTTCTTGGTTCTCTTGGTCGTTCAGATACTTTTTGTATAAGATATCTGCGACAGCAGATTTGAACTTATCTCTAATTGCAGGGGGTGGAAGAAGTATATACATATCTTCCAATGTGCCGACACGAATACCACTAAACACACTGCCTGTTGAATTGTGCTCTGCTTTTTTGATGAAATAGTCGCTCATAAAGAACATATACAAATGCTCGGTAGAAACCTTGTTTGTATCAGGTCTAATAGAGAATACCGATTCATTTATGTCCCAATCAATAGGGTTTTCCTGCACAATAACACATCGGCCAAGTGGAGCGATACTGGCAAATAGAATATCGCCCTTTGATACATCAGACCGTCTATGAACGATTGCTCGTGCTTCTTCATCAATTACATCACGGATCTTGCCGACTTCTTCATAATAAGCCGGGACGAAGATGACATCTGCATTCGCTGCCTTCAGCGTCGTCAGCGTTGCCTTGAAGTCCGTGTCCTTTGCA
>CADAVL010000016.1 GCA_902791335.1 Oscillospiraceae bacterium | reverse complement strand
GCAAAAGAAACAGCACCCAAAAACAATGCCGCTATCGGCGCTTCTTTATCAATTGGAAATCTTTAAAATCTGCAATTTTCAAAAAAACACCGACTGCGACAAAACATAAAAAGCGAGGGAATCTTACATGAACAAACAAAAAACACTGGAGCTTTCTATTCTTTGCGGTCTGATCTTTACGTTGCTTCTTTCCATGGCCGGCTTTGACGCCGGCTGCGCGGAAATCCGTCAAAAAGTGTTCCGATTGCACATTCTTGCAAATTCCGACAGCGCGGAGGATCAGGCGCTGAAGATCAAGGTGCGCGATGAGATTTTGCGCCTTTCGGACGGCATTTTTTCAGCCTCCGCCAACAAGGAAGAAGCAATCTCTGCCGCGCGCGAGCATTTGGACGATTTTTTGTCGGCGGCAAAAAGCGTAATTGCAAAAAACGGCTGCGATTACACCGTAAAGGGCGAAATCACGCCTTGCTATTTCAACACGAGAGTTTACGAAAAATTCACCCTGCCGGCCGGATATTACGACGCGTTGAGAATTATTATCGGCAAGGGCGCTGGGCACAACTGGTGGTGCGTGCTGTTTCCAAAGGTGTGCATCAGCGCGTCGGCCGATTTTCACGAAACTTTAAGTGAGCCGTCGGAAAAAATCGTATCGGAACCGAACGAATATGAGGTGCGGTTAAAAATTGTAGAGATCTGTGAAAACGCGCGCAAAAAAATAAATTCCTGGTTTTCGTAAAATGGGGCTTGCATTTTAGAAAAATCTATGCTATAATCGGTACGTTATCAACGATTATGAAAAGGGGTGACAGGTGTGAAAAAAGGAATTCATCCGCAGTACGAAACAGTTACGGTAAAATGCGCTTGCGGAGCGGAGTTTGAAACTCGTTCCACAAAGAAGGACATTCGTTTGGATATTTGCTCAAAATGTCATCCGTTCTTCACCGGCAAACAGAAACTGGTTGATTCCGGCGGTCGTGTTGATCGTTTCAACAAGCGTTTTGGAATGCAGAAGTAATTCGAGGTGCAGCCGCATTTTTAAGTGTGGCTGCACTTTTTCTTTTATATCCATTTATTCTTCCCTTTTGTTGTGCCGTTCGGCCAATCCCGTGGGGTGATTCGGTCAAACGGCGCGACAAAACGGTAACTATAAAAAAGGGGGCGGCGGCAACGGAAAGCTATATCACGGTAAAGAAAGAAGGCTTTGCCGAGATCACGGAGAAAAAATCGCGCTTTTTGGCAGCGGTCTATCCCGTGAAACGAGCGAGCGAGGCTGAGGAACTTATTAAAAGCGCCAAGAAAAAACATTTTGACGCGCGCCACAATGTTTGGGCCTACAGCCTTTTGGACGGCACCTGCCGTTACACCGACGACGGCGAGCCCTCCGGCACGGCCGGCGTGCCGATTTTGGAAATTATGAAAAAGCAGAAGATCACCGACTGCTTAATCATTGTAACAAGATATTTCGGCGGCATTCTTTTGGGCACCGGCGGTCTTTGCCGCGCCTACAGTGCCGCGGCGGCAGCCGGACTTGAGGCGGCCGGAAAAGTAACGCTGGTGACCGGCACCACGCTGACCGTTTCCTGCGACTATACCGATTTTACACCCCTTTGCCGCATTTTGGAGGATTTCGGCGCCGCCGTGGAAGATCAGGAATTCGGTGCGCGCGTTTCGGTCTCCTTTACGGTGCGAAACGACCGCAAAGAAAGCCTTTCGGCACGACTGACCGACGCCTTTTGCGGCAAGCTTTCACCAAAGCCGCTCGCGCAAAAATTTATACCGGACGAATGAATTTTCCGGAAAAATTTTTGAATTTTAAAGTTTCACCGAAGTTTTTCAAAAAAATTTCGGAAAAATAGAGGGTTTTTCGACAGTTTTGGCGAATAATATACTGAATAGATCAGGAAAAAGAAAATTTGCGCCATTTCATGGCGCAGCAAAATGACTTGAACGCTTTATTCTGAAAACCGCAAAGCTTCGTGCCGCACCACCGCTTTACATTTAAAAGGGGGCTTTTTCTATGGACGACCGCATTCGACGCAGAACCGAAGAAATTGAACGGCTGACTTTATCGCCAAACGCCGCATTCAGCGACGCAGGTGGCGGCCGCGCCGTTTTTGAAGAGCCTTGCCCCATCCGAACTGCCTTTCAGCGCGATCGTGACCGCATTATCCACTGCAACGCATTCCGACGTCTAAAGCACAAAACACAGGTGTTTTTATCCCCCGAGGGCGACCACTACCGCACCCGACTGACCCACACGCTGGAGGTTGCACAAATTGCAAGAACCGTGGCGCGGTCGCTGCGGCTCAACGAAGACCTTACCGAGGCGATCGCTTTGGGGCACGACCTCGGCCACACGCCGTTCGGCCACGCCGGAGAGCGCGCACTCAACGATATTTTTAAAAGCTTCGGCGGCTTTCGGCACTACGAACAAAGCGTCCGCGTTTGTACCACCATTGAAAAGGACGGCCGCGGCTTAAATCTTACTTACGAAACCTTAAACGGCATTTTGTGCCACACAAAGGGCACGCCGGCCGAAACACTGGAGGGTCGGTGCGTTCGCATTTCCGATCAGGTTGCTTATATTAATCACGATATTGACGATGCCATTCGCGCCGGCGTAATCACCGAGGATGATATTCCACTGGAGATCCGCCGCCATTTCGGCAACAGTAAAAGCGAGCGAATCAATAAAATGGTCTGGTCGCTGATTGAGAACAGTCACGATGATATTGTCATGGCGCCCGAGGATCGCGCCATGTTTGATCGCCTGCACGCCTATCTTTTTGATTCGGTATATCTCAACCCCAAAGCGAAATCCGAAGAAAGCAAGGTTTTCGGCATTATCGAGGGGCTTTATAATTACTTTGTAAAGAACACGGACAAGCTGCCGCAGGAGTACGTTCATATTTTAAATACCGACGGCAAGGATCGTGCAGTCATCGACTATATTGCCGGCATGACCGACACCTACGCCATACAATATTACGAAAATCTGTTTATTCCAAGATCGTGGCACTTGTAGATGATACATAAGTTTGCTGCACCCCGATTGCCGATCGTTCGCAGCGGATGACGAGAGTCAACCCGTCACGCCTAAACGCAGGCTTTCTTTCAATGAGGGGCGCAATACTTAAGATCAACACAAAAGCCCCCACGAGGGGCGTAACATAAAAAACGGCACACAGCTACAAAAAAGGAGGGACCGCCGAATGCCGAGAATTCCGGACGAATTTTTATCCGAGCTGAACGCACGCACCGACATCGGTGATCTTATTTCAAGCTATGTTCAGCTGCGGCCGCGCGGCAACCGACAGGTCGGTCTTTGCCCGTTTCACAATGAAAAAACACCGTCTTTCACCGTGTTCAACGATACGAATTCCTACTATTGCTTTGGCTGCGGCGCCGGCGGCGGACCGGTGACCTTTTTAAGACAGATTGAAAATCTGGATTTTTATGAAGCGGTAAAAATGCTGGCCGACCGCGTTGGAATGACCGTTCCGACCGAGGGCTACGACGACAGCTTTTTAAAGCTGAAAAAGCGGATTTTGGCTATCAACCGCGAAACAGCGCGCTTTTATCACGCTTATTTAATGTCCCCTGTCGGCAAGCCCGTGCTGGATTATTTTGTTTCACGAAAATTAACCATTCAAACCATTCGCCACTTTGGCCTCGGCGCGTCACCACCGCAGTGGGACACGCTTTTGAAACATTTGAAGGCCAAGGGATTTCGTGAGGACGAAATGCTGCAGGCGAATGTGATCATGCGTGGTGCGCGCGGCGGATATTACGACCGATTCCGCAACCGCGCAATGTTCCCCATTATCGATCTTCGCGGCAATGTGATCGCATTCGGCGGCCGTGCACTGCCGGGCGAGGACAAAAAAGGGGCAAAATACATAAACACAAGCGACACGCCGGTGTTTAAAAAAAGTCAAAACCTTTATGCGCTGCAATTTGCAAAAAATTCCGGCTCACAGCGCATGATTCTGGCCGAGGGCTACATGGACGTAATCGCCCTGCACCAGGCCGGTATTACCAACGCCGTGGCGGCGCTCGGTACCGCCTTTACCGAGGAGCACGCCGTGCTGCTTTCAAGGTATACCAAAGAGTTGGTGATTACACTGGACGCCGACGAAGCCGGCAAAAAGGCGACCGACCGCGCTTTGAAAATTCTTTCAAAATCGGGCCTGCCCACAAAGGTTTTGCGTATTCCCGACGGCAAGGACCCCGACGAATTTATTAAAAACAACGGAGCAACCGCAGAAACGGCCTTTCAGGACTTAGTGGAGCATTCCATGAATGCGGTGGAATATAAGCTGCAACAAGCGGCAAGCGGCATTGACACGAAAACCGATGCAGGACGGCTGGAATATCTCAAAAAGTGCGCCGACATATTGGCAGGTCTTTACGACGATATTGCGATTGATTTATACGCCAGCCGACTTTCCGAGCAATTCGGCGTGTCCAAAACCGCGATTCTCTCCGAAACGCGCGCGCGCAAAAAACGCTTTAAAAGGGCAGAAAGCAAAAAACAATTCGGCGAAATGATCCGACCGAAGCGTTTTGAAACGGAAGTCAATCCGGAAGCGGCCGCGCACCCCCGTGCGGCCAAGGCCGAGGAGGGAATTCTTTCCATTTTAATGCTCAGCCCCGACTTATTGAAAACGGTAAAGGAAAGCATTACGGAGAATTCCTTTGTTACCGCATTTCATAAGCGCGTATTCAAGCGGGTGTGCGAGGTATTGGAAAGCGGAATACACTTTGATGTTTCCATGCTGGCCGGCGATTTTACACCGGCGGAATGCGGCAGGGTGGCGTCGTATCAGAATCGGCTGATTAAGGGCGAAAACGCACCGGCCGAGCTGAAAGACTGCATTAAGGTGCTTTTGGAAGAAAAACAAAAAGATGCAGAAAACAGCGCCGAATTATCCGATGAAGACTGGGCAAAGGCAATGGGCGCGATTGCCGAAAGTAAAAAGTGAGGTTCAATGAATATGGAAAAGAAAATTCTCGAAACAGCCGACAACCGACTGGACAACATCAAGGAGCCGACAGCGGAGGATCTGGAGGAAGAGGTTGAGGCCGTTCCGGAGGATCTGGAGGCGTTGGCGGAAGAAGCGCCGCTTTTGGATTTGGATTTTGAAGGCACAGACGACGAAAGCTTAAAGCTGGACGAGCTGGACACCGATAACATTGACAAGGCCGCCCAGGACACGGTTTCTCTGGACGACCCTGTAAAGGTTTATTTAAAAGAGATCGGACGCGTGCCGCTGCTTTCCTCCGACGAGGAGGTGGAGCTGGCGGTTCTGATCAGCGACGGCAACGAATTTGCCAAAAAGCGTCTGACCGAGGCCAATCTCAGACTGGTGGTAAGCATTGCAAAGCGCTATGTCGGCCGCGGAATGCATTTTTTGGATCTCATTCAGGAGGGCAACGTGGGTCTTATCAAAGCGGTGGAAAAATTCGACCACTCCAAGGGTTTTAAATTCTCCACCTATGCGACCTGGTGGATCCGTCAGGCCATTACCCGTGCCATTGCCGACCAGGCGCGCACCATTCGTATTCCGGTACACATGGTGGAAACCATCAACCGCTTAAAAAAGGTGCAAAGCCAGCTGCTGCATGAAAACGGCAAGGAACCCACCGAAGAAATGATCGCGCAGAAAATGGATCTGCCGGTGGAGCGCGTTCGCGAGATCATGCGCGTGGCGCAGGAGCCGGTTTCCATGGAGACGCCGATCGGCCCGGAGGAGGACAGCCGTTTAATGGACTTTATCCGCGACGAGGACGCTTTAGCGCCCGACGACGCCGCGCTGAAATCCATTACCAACGAAGACATCGACTCGGTGCTGAAAACCTTACTGCCGCGGGAAGAGCAGGTCATTCGCCTGCGCTTCGGTTTGCAGGACGGCCGCTGCCACACCTTAGAGGAGGTTGGCACAAAATTTGACGTTACCAGAGAGCGTATTCGTCAGATCGAGGCAAAGGCGCTGAGAAAGCTTCGTCATCCGGTGCGCAGCAACAAATTTAAGGATAAATAATTTTTAAAAAATCAAGGTGTACTTTTCATGTTTTTGAATTTAGAAACCGACTACGCCATTCGCATCGTACACTGTCTTGCCAAGGCGGATGCTCGGATCGGCGCCGGAAAAATTGCGGAAAAAACCGGTGTGACGCCGCGCTTTACCTTAAAAATTCTGCATGGTCTGGTGGCGTCGGGCATTGTAAAATCCTATAAAGGTGCGACCGGCGGATACACGCTGGCACGACCGGCTGAGGAGATCACCCTTTTAGAAGTGGTGGAGCAGGTTTGCGGCCCGCTTGAAATCAGCCAGTGCCAAAGCGACGGCTCCGGTTGCACGCACCCCGGCGGAATTTGCTGCTTTCGCAGTGTTTTCGACGATGTCAGCGCTTATATGCGCGACAAATTTTCAAAGGAAACTTTCAGCCAAAAATAATCTTCTTTTTTCCAAACCGTCCTTTGGCTGAACGGCACCGGCTCAATTTTGAAATAACACAAGTGGCTTTTTTGCCGAACAGGAGGTATATTTACAATGAAATACACATATAAAACTACAGGGACTTGCTCTGTTGGGATCAACATGGAGATTGAAAACGACATTGTAAAGGACGTGCAGTTCGTCGGCGGCTGCAACGGCAACACGCAGGGCATCTCGCACTTAGTGCGCGGCATGAAAGTGGACGAGGTGATCGAACGCTTAAAGGGCATCAACTGCAACGGACGCGGCACCTCCTGCCCCGACCAACTTGCAAAGGCGTTGGCAGAATATAAAGCGAAGGCATAGAACCCTTGGGCCGGTTGCAGCGAAAACGGAAAAACCGGCCGCAGCCCACGGACCCTGCCGCTGCGCGGCGGCAGAGCATTTGAAAATTGCTGACAATACGGCGGCGCTGCCGAAAAACGAAACCTGGAACTTTAAACAAAAACGGAAATTAGGTGATAAAAAGCTATGTGCGAAGATACAGATATTAAAATTGCCTCCGAAAAACCCTCCGAGGATATTAAGAGAAATGCGATGAATTCGGGAACGGACATGGACACCGAAAGTATTCACCGCGGACGGGCGCTCGGTGAAAAGATCGCGGAGCTTTATATGGGCGCACTGCTCGATCAAGGCCCCGGAGCCGGTGAAGGCAGTGAAGAAATGCTTTTGCAGCGGCAGATCCTTTTATCGTTTGCCGCTCTGTCCGGATTTGAACGGTTCTGCAAAAACTCCGATGCGGCAACCGCCGCAAGAAGTACGTTTTTTGAGGTGATCAAAAACCGATATAAAGCTTACTACGGCGGCGCGACCGACAACGGCGCACTCTCCTTTTATTATCTGGCTTTTCGCCGCGGCAGCGAAGTGGAGCGACGCATTGGACAGACCTTTGCCATGCTCTGTTCGCACGATGGCGATCCCGTGTATCAGGAACTGGGCGAAGCGCTGTACTGCTGGTTTAGCTCGGTGGTAAAAAAGACTGCAAAGGAGATTTTGTAGGCTTTGGCTTTGAAATGCCTTCAAGGCGGCGCGTACAGCGTCGCCTGAAGCGATAAATCAGTGGCAATAAAATTAAAACGACAAAAAATAAAATCCCTGCCGATATAAACGGCAGGGATTTTATTTTGGAGCGGATTACGAGGCTCGAACTCGCTACCTCCACCTTGGCAAGGTGGCGCTCTACCAGATGAGCTAAATCCGCGAAAAAGTTGGCGACCTGGATGGGACTCGAACCCACGACCTCTAGCGTGACAGGCTAGCGTTCTAACCAGCTGAACTACCAAGCCGTAGTTGCTGTCCTTTTTTTGGCGCTTATATATAATATCACATGAATTCGGCTTTGTCAAGAAAAAGCCGCAGATTTTTTGAAAGTCTTTTTTAGTTGGTTAGGCGAGCAATAAAAATTAAGAACCAGCCTAAAATGGTGTCACGGTTCAAGGCTTTGAGCAGCCTTTTTTAAAACGACAGCAGAAATTTCGGATGATAGGGGGATTTTTAAAGAATGTTTTGCTGAATAAAGCCGGAAACAATCGGTCTTAAAATCCGACAAAGCGGTCAAATCCGCCGGGCGCGCGGCGCCGAGTGACCGTTCGCCCCTTTCGGGGCAGCGGTCACTCGGCCGAGGGCCGGGAAGCTGAAAAACCGGAAGGTTTGAGGCCTTGGGCCTCGGCCGTCGCCGAAAACGGCGACGGCGCCGCGCGAAAGACGGGTTTGGCCGTTTTGCCCGGATTTTAAAGAAGAAAGTTCGGCAAAAATTTTAAAGTGCAAACAAACATCGGCCTTTTTGAAATTTTAGAAACGGGTTTTAAAGTAAAGAGTGCGTTTTGGCAGCCCGTTCCGACGATTGACTGCGCCGCCATTTTGCGCCGTCGCAGCCAACAACCCCGAAGCGATTGGTTTTTTTCGTTCTGCTGAAAATTCTTGTTTGCCTAATCTGCCGATTCGTCCTTTAGCTCGTCGAACATTGCTTTTACCGACGGGGCATTTTTGGTGAGCCGTTTAATGCTCAGATCCTCTGCCTTGTTGTTTGCCAGACGCAGATTGTTTTCAGAGGACAACAGCGCCTCCTTGGTTTTTTGTAGGTGTTGGATCGTTTTGTCGATCTCGTCAATCGCAGTTTTAAATTTATCGCTGGCCAGACGGTAGTTTCTTGCAAACCCCTCTTTAAAGGTGTTCATATTTTCCTCGAAATTGCGAATATCCACCTGCTGATTGCGTACAACCTGCAGCTCCTGCCGATATTTCAGCGCGTCCAGCGCCGCATTTCTTAAAAGGGAGATCAGCGGAATAAAGAACTGCGGCCGCACCACAAACATTTTGGGATATTTATAAGAAACGTCCACAATTCCGTTGTTGTAAAGCTCGCTGTCGCTCTCCAAAAGTGATACCAACACCGCGTACTCGCAGTTTTTCTCGTTACGGTCCTTGTCAAGCTCCTTGAAAAAGTCCTCATTTTTGTGCTTGGTGGCGGTGGTGTCCACCTCGTTCTTCATTTCAAACATAATAGAAATAAACTCCGTGCCGTCGGCCGATTCGCGGAAGATAAAGTCGCCTTTACTACCTGAGCGCGCGTCGTTGTCTTTTTCAAAATAAGCGTTTGGAAAGGACATCATGCGAATGGCGTTGAACTGTCCCAAGCAGTGCTGTTCCAGGCTCTCCCCCACCATTTTGGTGGATTGACGTGCCTTAAAATCCTTTAAGCGTTCGATTTCTTCATCGCGGATCTTCAGCTCGTCTTTGTGCTTTTCCAAAAGGTGATTTTCCGCAATTTCGTTTTCCCGTTTTTGCAGATCCAGTTCGCCTTTTAAGCGTGTAATCTCGGCGGTTTGCTCGGAAAGCTCCTGATTTTTCTGCTGCACCGCTTTGGCAACGGCCAGCTCCCGTTCGGTACCGGATTTGTCCACCTCGGCGTGCAGCTTTGCGATCTCCTGCTCTTTGGAAAGAATTTCCCGTTCTTTTTTCTGAATTTCGTCTTTCTTTTTGTTGATCTCGGTGTTGAGCTTTTGCTCCTGCTCCATAAGCAGCATTTTAAGGTCAGACTCCCGACTTTGATCCAACTGCTTCTTTCTGCGCTCTAATTCCTTATAAAATTCATTGTCGCGCACCTGGCTGACGATTTGTGCATAACCCGATTCGTCCACCTGAAACACTTCGCCGCATTTGGGGCATTTAATTTCCTGCATCGTATAAAAATCCTTTCGCCACATTTTGAAAATAAAACCATGCGCTTTAAATAAAGCCACGCACTTTAAATGAAACCACGCATTGTTAATGAAACCACGACTTTAAATGAAATCTGCCGCAGAGAAACCCTCTGCGGCAGAATACTTATATAGCGTGTTGCGTGCAAAAGGCTTTAAACATCTACCCTTGCACAAAAGATTGCGGTTTGATTACTTCACCTTAACAGTCTTTTTGGAGCTGTAAGAACCGTAATATTTCTTGCCGCTGATCTTGGTATAAGCACGAACCTTTACATAGTACTTTTTCTTGGAAGAGAGCTTGGTCAGCTTCTTGGAAGAAGACTTGTAAGAAACGTTTACGGTTTTGGCGCCCTTGAAGTTGGACTTGGTGGAATAGATTACCTGATAACCGCTGGCGTTAGCAACCTTGGTCCATTTTACGGTCAGGGTCTTCTTGGAAGTAGACTTGGTGGAGCTGCTGAGCTTCACGGTAGCCGGCTTTGCAGTAACCTTTTTGCCGGTGCTGTAAGCGCCGTAATAATAGGTCTTACCAACCTTCTTGTAGCTGCGAACGCGGACATAATAGGTCTTCTTTACTTTAGCAGAGAAGCTGTAAGAAGTGGTCTTGTTGGAAGTGATCCACTTTGTGGTAGCCTTAGAGAATTTAGAGCTGGTGGAATACTGAACCTGGTAACCGGTTGCAGTGGTGTCCTTGGTCCACTGAGCCTTGATCTTCTTGGAAGAAGAGAACTTGGTGGAGGAAGAAACAGCCTGCTTTTTGGGATAGATTACAAAGGTCTTGGAAACTGTGCCGGTATATCTGCCAACACCGGTAATTTTAACGGTGGCAACGCCCGGATATTTGTTGGAAGAATAAGCAACCGTGTAATCGGTCTTATACTTTAAGGTCTTGGAACCGAGCTTTACAGTGAAAGACTGGGCCTGAGCCTTGCCGTTGTAGGTCTTGGACTTGATGCCGGAAACCGTAGCCTTGGCAATGCTGGTCTTCGGAACAGCTTTTTCATAAGTAAAGCCTGTCGTGGTAGCAGGGCATTCCTTGGTGAAGGACTTATCGTTGTTGGTGATGTCTTCAACCTTTAAGGTAGCCTTATAAGTGCCGCCGGCAACGGTGGAAGCAATGGCAACCTGCAGCGTTAAAATGTTGTATTTGCCGTTGTTTAAGGTAGCAACTTCCTGAATGGCCTTTAAATCGGTGCTGTGAAGCAGAACCTTATTAAGATTGGTGTCAACCTGGAAGTTCTTCAGCGGGGTGGTGACCTTCTCCAAAGTAAAGCCTTTGGGCATTTCAATGGTGAACTGAAGGCCTTGAACTTTGTGTGCCTTATCAGGTGCCGCAAACTGAACCGTCAGCGTTTTGTTGGAAGCACTGAGCTTGCCGGAAAGGGAAAGCGCGTCCTTCGGTTCAACAGCAAAAGCTGAAACGGCGAAAGCCGATACTGAAATGCAAAGAGCTAAGAAAAACGAGGTTAATTTTTTGAAGTTTTTCATATTTTTCTCCTCCTAAATAGTTGTCTTTATTTTACAATACGTTACCACGGTTTGTCAACCGAAATAATGTACAAATTTGCCCTTGTAAAATTGTATGATTCACCAAACAAAAAGCGTTTTTTCTCAGATAATTTCGGCAATTTTGGTGGAATTGTTATTTTAAGGGTGTACCAAACCGTATTTTGCCGATTTTGCGCCACAATTTTATAAAATCTCATTTAAAAATGACGGCAGCATTATTTAAAAAATTTCCTCTTGGGACAAAAATCCGCTCTCGTCCAAAGAGAGCGGATTTTTTAAAATACAATTAGTCCGAAACGTAGGGCAAAAGCGCAACAAAGCGTGCGCGTTTGATGGCTACGGTCAGCTCGCGCTGGTGAGCGGCACAGGTGCCGGTAACACGGCGCGGAAGAATTTTTGCACGCTCGGAAATAAATTTGCGAAGACGGGCAATATCCTTATAATCAATTGTTTCAACACGATCTACGCAGAAGTGGCAAACCTTTTTGCGGCCTTTTCTGCGGACGGGTCTATCCATCTTTTCCATGGTTCAAGCCTCCTATTTTAATGGTTTACACCGAAGCTTCTAAGCTTTTTTCAAAAAACGGTGTATTAGAACGGCAGTTCGTCGTCTCCCGGCATTGCGGCAAAATCTTCATTGCCGGTGTTGGAGAAGGACGGCGCCGGTTGCGCGGCGGCCGGCTGTGCAGCCGGTGCGGCGGAGGGATCGCGCTTTTCTGCAAAGTGGACATTGTTTGCAACAACTTCAAAAGCGGTTCTGTTATTGCCGTCTTTATCGGTGTAGCGACGGGTCTGGATAGAGCCTTCAACCGCAACCAACTGGCCCTTGTGGAACCACTTGGAAACGAATTCGGCGCGCTGACGCCATGCCACGATGTTGATAAAATCAGTCTGTCTTTCTTCGCCGGATCTGTATGCGCGGTCAACCGCTAAAGTAAAGCTGGTTACCGGAATATTTGATGTTGTGTACCGAAGTTCCGGATCCGCGGTGAGCCGACCCATAAGAATTGCAGTATTGAGCATTTGCGACACCTCTTTTTTTAAAAGATTGAAACTTTTTTTACAATGTTAAAACAGAATTACTTTTTAACAATGAGCGTTCTGAGAACACCGTCGGTGATCTTTGCTACGCGGTACAGTTCCTCCGGGAAGCTCTCGGAAGATTCGAAGTTGTAAAGAACATAGTAAGCTTCGGTCTGGTAGTCGATCTCGTAAGCAAGGCGACGTTTGCCCCAGGCGTCTACGCTCTCTACAGTTCCGTTGTCAGCAATCAACTGCTGAAATTTCTCCTGTAGTGCGGTAGCGGCTTCCTCACCGTTCTTTAAGGTAAATACCATAACGGCTTCGTACTTGGTAGTCATCTAATTGCACCTCCTTCTGGTCTTTAGGCTGCGCGGCAAACGCAGCAAGGGCGCTGTTAAGAAAAATTCAGCGCAACGCTAATTATATCAGTTTTTTTATGGCTTGTCAATGCCTTTTTCTCAAGAAAAACATCACAAAAGAAAAATGCCTTAAAGAAAAATGCATGAAATTCTCCGCTTAGGGCTTGTCGCCCAACTTTGAAAGTCCCTCAGCGGTTCGCACCGGAGGAGGTGGTGGCAGAAGTCGTGGACGATACAGACGAATCCGTGCCGGAGCTTAAAGAAGAATTATTGGAAACCGCGGACGCTGCGGACGAAGTCGGCGTACTGCTGACCGGACGCGCACCCTTGCTGATATAGAGCGTGACCGTGCTGCTGACGCTGACGCCTGCGCGCGGATTGGTGCGGATTACCCGACCGGCGGCAACACTGGAATCGTACTGCTCAACCATGGTGTAGATGATGTTTCTGCGATTTAAAAGATTGATCGCGTCGCTCTTTAAGCGACCGACAAGATCGGGCATGGACGGCGGCTGACCGTTGCTGATCGTGAGCGTGATGGTTTCGGTATTCTTAATAGTGGAACCCTGCGGAATGGACTGATCAATCACAACGCCGCGGTCGTAGACCTCGGAATAGGTTTCCTCGATCACAAACTGATAAGCGCTGTAATCTTTATTGTTTTTGATGTCCTCGTAGTAGTTCATGCCAACAAATTTTTCAACCTTTAAGTCGGCGATCTTTTTATAATAGGAAAGCTCCACCTTGGTTTCGGGGCTGACCTTTGTGCCGGCGGCCGGTGACATACTGAAGATTTTATCGGTGTCCTCGCCGAGCTTTGTAACGGCGACCTCCACGATGTTTTCCGACAAAAAGCCCATTTCGAGAAGCTTTATTTTCGCTTCGGTAAAGCTTGTGCCGTTCTTTACAAAGTCGGGCAGTTTTACCTCCTTCGGGCCAAGGCTGACATAAACCTGGATTTTCATGTTTGTGCCGATCTCAGTGCCGACCTTTTGCTTTTGACGGATAATGTGGCCGCGCTCAAAGCTGTCGCTGTATTCCATGGCGACGACTTCGGTTTCAATGTTTTTAAAGCCCTGCTTTTCGTAATAATCAATGACTTCCGCACAGGTCATTCCCTTGAAATCGGCGATCTTTGCCACTTCGTTTTCATCGTTGATGACAAGCTCGCTGCTGGTGGGCACGACCAGCGAATTTCCGCCGCCGCCTTGACCGCCGAAGATTGAACGCCAGTTTTTGCCGATCAGCAGTGCCATGATAATCAACAGCACCGTGGCCGAAACGGCAATGATCAGCACGCCGTACTGCTTAAAGAAGGTGTTCTTTTTATCGTCTTTTTGCGTGATTTTTGAGGAGGCTTCAGCAGTGGACTGTTCCGCTGTGAGCGCCTCGCGGAATTTTTCAATGGTCTTGGTGCGGTTTTCCGGCATGACCTGCAAGGCGTTTGCAAGCGCGGAAAGCACGTATTTCGGCAGTGACTGTGCAAGCTTTGCCGGAATGGTCATATTATCGCCCGAAACGCGCTCGGTCGCCTCCGGCGGCGGATTTCCGACCAGGGTGCGGAACAGCGTGGCGGCGATGCCGTAAACATCGGTCCAGGGGCCGGGCTTTGCATCAAAACCGTACTGTTCAATGGCGGCAAATCCGGGGAAAAGCCGCGCGCTGATGTCACTGCGGGCAGTTCTGGCCGCCGCAATGCAAAATCCGGTGATCCGCACCTTGCCGTCGCGGCCGACAAGCAAGGTTTCGGGGCTTAAACCGCGGTGGATAATATTGACTTCGTGCAGTGCGCTTAAAACCGGCAAGAGCGGCAAAAACAGTGAACGCGCCTGCTCCCAGGTGAGCTGACCTCCGTTGCGCAGCAAAAATTCGCGCAGTGTAATGCCCTGCACGTTTTCGGTGACATAGTACGCGGTGCCGCCGGCCTCGAAATATTCAATGACGTCCAAAAGATTCGGGTTGCCGTTGAGCGTGGCAAGCCCTTTGGCAAGGTCTAAAAAGCAGATCAGGGATTCGTTGAAGCTGAAAGCGTTCTCCTTATCGACCGAAACCGTGCCGTCGGACAGTCTTGTGCAAATACCCGAGGGGAAGAATTCCCGCACTCTGACAATGCGGCCGGTTTCAATTTCGCGGCCGATATAGGTGATCCCCTCTCCGCCGGAGTCCAAAACTCTGCCGAGGATATATTTTTTGCCGAGAATGGTGCGCGGCGGCAGGCCTAAACCGTTGTCCGCGTTGGCGTTGTCATAGCCGCAAATGTGGCAGATCTGCTCCTCGCCGATCTCGCTCATGCAGCCCATGCAAAGTCCCTGCGTTTGATCCATAAATAAGCACGCGTCCTTTCTTGAAGAAACGTTTTTCTGAGAATTTTTCTTTTCTGAGAATTTTCTAAGATAGAGATAAAATACCCCTTGAATTGTTTTTTTGAAAAGCCGGTCGGCGATCGCCTTTTCCCGGCGAAAGCGTTTGCTTTTTTTTGGCGCAAGCGTTTTTCTTTTTTTGCGAAAACGTCTGCCTTTTTTACAAGGCGCGCCGGAGTCTTTTCCGGTTACGCCGGCCTTTAAAAGCGCCGAAATCACCGCCGATATACACAAACTCTCAAATTAATTATATCATGTATGTCAAGAGGCGGTGACGTTTGAACGGTCGGCGCAGCGGCACGGTGATTTTTTCTTTCGGCTGATCAGCCGCTTGCTGTCTGCCGGTTTTGTCGCTTGTCGGACGGTTCATCGGCCGTTTTGTGTTTTTTCTGTTCGTCGCCTGTCGGTTTTGTTGTGTGCGGTGCGGTCAATCGCTTCGCGCTGTTCGTCCAGCGTTAGGCCGAAGCTTTGGAGGAATTCCGCCACAAAGATATCCACCTCCGGCAGATGCAGGCCGTCCACGGTTTCGCGAATGGTCTGCTCGGCCGTGCGGAATTCATCGTTGCCCATGCGCCGCTCCTCAATGCATTTAATTAAAGCGGACAGCTTATCGGCGGCGTGGACGAAACGGCTCAGCTCGCGGTCGGGGCTGTCTTGGTCGTCGGCGTGGTAGATCTCCCGATAATCCGCCCTGAGATCCTCCGGCAAAAGCAAAAGCAACTCGTCCGCGGCGGACGATTCGATCTCCTTATATGCGTTTTTGATTTTCGGGTTATTGTATTTGATCGGCGTGGGCAGATCGCCCGTGATGATCTCGGTGGTGTCGTGAAACATGGCCAATAAAGCGGCGCGGTCGGCATTGTAGCTTTTGCCGAGTCGACGGTTGCCGATGACGGCCAGCGCGTGCGCGATAAAGGCGGTTTCCAAAGAATGCTCCGAAAGATTTTCCGGCGTGGTGTTTCGCATCAGCCCCCAGCGGATAATGTGCTTCATTCTTGAAAGCATGGCAAAATAATGACTGCTCATAAAAACTTCTCTCCTCGGTTTTGGTGTTGATCCCGTTCGGCTTCCAACTTTTCCTTTTTTCTGCTTTTGCGGCGATCCGTCCGCCTTTTGATCCTTGCGGTTTTTTGAAAGCGATTTTTGGGGGTTCCCCGCGGTTCTTCGGCCGTTTATTTTATGTTTGCGGCCGTCTTTTTACGGCGCAAACCGTCGAAGGATCCCTACTTGAATATTATAGCAAAAACTGGTATAATATCAATGATTATTTTTTGTGCTTTTGTGTGCCCCTTGCGGTTTTTGTCCGCATGGCGCTTTGAATGTTTTGTCTAACTGCCCGTTTTTTAAAAGGAGAACATCTTATGACGTCTTACACCTTGCCGACAAATGCAATCAGAAAGCAGCGTCCGCTGGCGCACTGGGCCTTTTTGCTGGGGATCTTCACAGCGGCGGCTTTCTTTATTCCTTACATTGCCATTGGAAAAGGATATTTTCTTTTTTACGGCGACTTTAACGTGCAGCAGGTGCCGTTTTATCAGCTTTGCCACAAAGCGGTGCGCGCCGGCGATATCGGCTGGAGCTTCGGAACCGACCTCGGCGCCAATTTTGTGGGGTCTTATACCTTTTATCTGCTCGGCAGTCCTTTTTTCTGGCTGACACTCCCCTTTCCAAACGCCGTGGTGCCCTATCTTATGGGGCCGCTGCTCATTTTAAAATTCGGCTGTGCTTCGCTCACGGCCTACCTCTACATCCGCCGCTTTGTGCGGCACAGCGAAAGCGCCCTGCTCGGCGGACTTTTATACGCCTTCAGCGGATTTTCGGTTTACAATATCTTTTTTAACCACTTTCACGAGGCGATCATTGTTTTTCCGCTGCTGTTGCTTTCCATTGAAATGCACATCACCGAAAAGCGGCGCGGCGTGTTTGCAGGCATGGTTTGCGTGGCGGCGCTGACAAACTATTTCTTCTTTTATGGCATGGTGGTATTTTCGGTTCTTTACTGGTTTATCCGCACGGTGTCGGGCAATTGGAAGCAGACGTTTAAGGGCTTTTTGTCCCTCGCTTTTGAGGCGGTGCTGGGGCTTTTAATGTCCCTGGTACTGCTGCTGCCTACGGTGCTGTGCGTACTTCAAAACAACCGGCTTTCAAGTGTGAATCTCGGCTACGATTCCTGGCTGTACGGTCGGGTGCAGATCTATGCAAATATTCTGGAAATCTTCTTCTTTCCGCCGGATATTCCCGCGCGGCCGGTCTTCTTCCCCGACGCCGATATCAAATGGTCGTCCATGGGCGCGTGGCTGCCGCTTGTAAGCATGGTGGGCGTTTTTGCCTTTTGGCGGTCAAACAAAGGACACTGGATCCGCCGACTGCTCGGCGTGTGCTTCTTTATGGCAATGGTGCCCATTTTAAATTCCGCGTTTTATATGTTCAACAGCTCTTATTACGCGCGGTGGTATTTTATGCCGATCCTAATGATGTGCCTTGCTTCGGTCATGGCGATTGAGGACGACGCAGTGGACTGGAAGCCTGCATTCCGCACGGTTTTCATCATTACGGCGGTGGTATCGCTGATCGTGGGGCTTTGGCCGGCCGGACAAAATGACGACGGCTCGATCACCCACTTTGGTATTTACACCTACGAGGAGAATTCCTTTACCTATATTGGCAGATACTGGGCGACCTGCGCCATTGCGCTGATCTCACTTGCCGCATTGTATGCGCTTTTGAAGCTTTACCGCAAATATCACCTTTTGTTTATCCGCAATGCCGTGGCGGCAGTCTGCGTGCTGTCGGTCATTTACGCCGCGGTATTTATCGGGTGCGGCAAATCGCATTCCTATGATATTACGGGCGAGGTCATTCCAAACCTGATTGAGGGCGAATTAAAGCTGGCCGGTAACCCCGACACCTTCCGCATTGACTGCTATGAATGCATGGACAACACCGCCATGTTTTTGGGGTATTCCGGCATCAACGCGTTTCACTCTATTGTGCCGGGCTCGGTGGTGGATTTTTACGAATACATCGGTGAGGAGCGCTCGGTTGCCAGCCGCCCTACCACCGAAAGCTACGCCATAAGACCCCTGCTTTCGGTGAAATATCTGCTGAGCCGCGAGGGCGGCGACAGCTTTACCGACGACGACGGCACCACAAAAATGCCGGGCTATACCTTCTTAAAACAGGAGGACGGCTTCAATGTTTATGAAAACAACAACTATATTCCCTACGGTTTTACCTACGACTACTATATTTCCCAAAAGGACTGCGACGAGATCGACGGTTCTCAGCGCGCCAATATGATGGTGAAAGCGCTGCTTTTGGACGACAGCCAGGTAAAGAAATACGGCCACCTTTTAAAGAATGTTGCCGACACCGACTATTATCTTGATGAGGAAACCTTAGCGTCGGACGCCGCCGACCGCAAAAAATCGGCCGCGTATGAATTCAAAACGGGCAAAAGCTCTTTTGAAGCCAACATTAAAATGAGCCGCGAAAATCTTGTGTTTTTCTCAATTCCTTACGAGGAGGGCTGGAGCGCCACCGTCAACGGCAGCCCCGTGACCATTGAAAAGGTGAACAAGGGCTTTATGGCGGTGCTGTGCCCCGAGGGCGACTGCGAAATTAAATTTTATTACACAACACCGGGGCTTTACGCCGGCGTGATGATCAGCTTTGTTTCGGTGCTGATCTTTGCGGGCTATCTTTTCTTAACAAGAAGCGTCCGCAAGACCCAGCCTGTACACTACAACGGCGAATGGCCGGAGGGCGAACAGCTGGCCGACTACTGGCAGGAGCACCCCGAACTGGAGCCGCCGAAGCCGCAAAACGACGAGCGCGACGATGAGGAATCCACCCCCTCGGCCGAGGAACAGACGACCGACGAGGAGCCTTCGGACGGTGACACGCGCATTGACCTTGAAGCGCTGCACAAATTTACAAAAGAGGACGGACAGCAACATGATCTGTAAAGAATCCGAAAAACCGGTGCTTTATTTGGTGGTTCCCTGCTACAACGAGGAATCGGTCCTGCCGGAAACGGCCAAACGGCTGAAAGAAAAGCTGCAGCAAATGGCCGACAGCGGCCTTGTGCATGAAAACAGCCGAATCCTGTTTGTGGACGACGGCAGCCGCGATAAGACCTGGTCGATCATTGAAAAATGCTACCGCGAAAACGAGCAGATCGAGGGGTTAAAGCTTTCGCACAACCGCGGTCACCAAAACGCGCTGTTTGCCGGACTGATGACGGCCAAGGACGTTTGCGACTGTGCCGTTTCGCTGGACGCCGATCTGCAGGACGACATCAACGCTTTGGACGGGTTTTTAAAGGAATATTTAAATGGCTGCGACGTGGTTTACGGCGTGCGCTCCAAAAGAGAAAAGGACACCTTTTTTAAGCGCACCACGGCCGAGGGGTATTATAAATTTTTAAAGCTTTTGGGCGTGGATATTGTTTACAATCACGCCGACTACCGCTTAATGAGCCACCGCGCTTTGGAAGCGCTGGCCGAATACCGCGAAGTAAACCTGTTTTTGCGCGGCATTGTGCCGCTGATCGGTTTTAAGACCGGCACGGTTTATTACGAGCGGCACGAACGCTTTGCCGGCGAATCGAAATATCCTTTGAAAAAAATGATCTCCTTTGCGTTTGACGGGATCACCTCCTTTAGCATTAAGCCGCTCAAAATTATTGGGAATATCGGCATTATTATTTCCATGTTCAGCGTGGTGGCACTGATTTATGCGCTGATCTCCAAGCTCACGGGCAACGCCGTGGCCGGTTGGACGGCGATCATTGCTTCTATCTGGCTGCTTGGCGGCATTCAGTTGCTGTCGCTCGGCATTATCGGCACCTACGTGGGCAAGATCTACAGCGAAGTTAAGGATCGGCCGAAGTACCATATTGACGCGTATTTAAAAAAATAAGCAAAATTTTTCTTTAAATGTCGGGCGGCCGAAAAAACTGCGCCGCGCCGCGCGGGGTACAAGCACCGCGAAACCGTAAAACCGGAAGCCGCGAATCACGCAGGCTTCACAAATACCATAAAAACCGTATCTTTTGATATCTTTAGAAAAGGAATTACGAAAAAAATATGCCACGATTTTTTTGCGAATATTTCGAAAATCACACTTATATAGACGGCGACAACGGCAGACACATTGCAAAATCTTTGCGTATGCGGCCGGGCGAAACGCTGACCGTCTGTGATACGAAAGGCACCGACTATCTTTGCGAGATCATGGAAATTGCAGGCGATCGCGTTGCGCTTAAAATTTTGAGCGCCACCGAAAACAAAACCGAACCGACGGTAAACGTCACGCTGTTTCAGTGCGTGCCGAAATCCGACAAACTGGAGCTGATCGTGCAAAAATCGGTGGAGCTGGGCGTTTCAAAAATCGTGCCGGTATTATCGGCACACTGCGTTTCGCGCCCCGATGAAAAAGCAAGGCTCAAAAAGCTTTCAAGGCTGCAAAAGATCGCCGACGAAGCCGCCGGTCAGTCCGGTCGCGGCAAAAAGCCGACGGTGGAGGGCTTTGTTACCTTTGACGAAATGCTCGGACAACTCGAAAATTTCGATGAAGCAATCCTTTTTTACGAGCTTTACGGCAAGCCTTTAAAAAGCCTTGTTTCAGATTCTTTCAAAAATATTGCCGTGATCATTGGCCCGGAGGGCGGATTTTCGGCAAAGGAAGCAGAAAAAGCCGAGGCCGCCGGTGCTGTGCTTGCAACCTTGGGAAAGCGGATTTTGAGAACCGAAACCGCGCCGCTGGCCGCGCTGACCGGCATCATGCTTTTAAGCGGCAATTTGGAATAAACGGCGAAAAAATATCAAAATACCGACGGCCGCAAAAAAAGCACCTTACGCGTAAAAATATGCTACCAAAAGCTTAAAAAAAGCCATTGACAGCAGGAGTGCCCTTTGTTACAATCTTTAAAATGACGCACAGCAGCGGCCGAAAATTCACGATCAAACAAACCACCAAAGGAGTTAATAAAAATGAAAGCGAACCAGTTAAGAACCCCAAAAATCGGTGACACTGTTGCCGTGATGCACACTTCAAACGGCGATATTAAAATTCTGCTTTTGCCGGAATACGCGCCGAAAGCGGTGGAGAATTTTACGACCCACGCCAAAAACGGCTACTATAACGGCCTGATCTTTCACCGCGTGATCAACGATTTTATGATACAGGGCGGCGACCCCACCGGTACGGGCTGCGGCGGCGAATCGGTCTTTGGCCACAGCTTTGAGGACGAATTCCACCCCGAAGCGCACAATCTGCGCGGCGCGCTCAGCATGGCGAATTCCGGCCCCAACACCAACGGCAGCCAGTTTTTTATTGTGCAGGCAAAATCGGTGCCGGACGGCATGGTTTCGCAAATGAAAGGTATGCCCGAAAGCTTCCCGGAGGAAATTTGCTCGGCTTATGAGGAGCTGGGCGGCACGCCGTGGCTCGATTTCCGTCACACCGTGTTCGGCCAGGTCTTTGAGGGCATGGACACTGTAGACGCCATTGCCGCCGTGAAGGTGGGCGCCGGCGACCGACCCGAAACCGACGTAACCATTGAAAGCATTGACATTGAAACGCTGTAAAGATCGCGGCGGCCAAAACCGCGGTTGCCGACGGCGCCGAAAGGCCGAAGCCGATCGCGGCTGCTGCCTGCGCCGAAAGACCGATACAAATTGCGAGATTGACGGCAAGCAGGGAATCAACTGCAAAAGCAAAGGCACCCGGACGGACGATAAAAGCACGAAAGCTTTTTTGGACGGTGACCGAACCGCCGAGCTTTACCGCCGCGCATTCATGGAGATCGGCGACAAAACGCCGCTTTTAAAAGACTGCGGCGTACTGTGCGGCAAGGCCTGCTGCAAGGGCGACAAGGAAACCGGCATGCGGCTTTTTCCAAAAGAGGAAACCGCATTGAAGGAGGTTTCCACCGCCGACGGCGGAAAGCTTTGCGTTTGCGAAGGTGACTGCGACCGCAAGACCCGACCGTTCGGCTGCCGAATCTTTCCGCTGTTTCCGGTCTTACACGACGACGGCCGCATTTCGGCCGAGCTGGACATGCGCGGCTTTCGGCTGTGTCCGTTGGTGGAGAACGCACAAAAGGTGCGGTTTTCAAAGGACTTTCGAAAGGCGGTGCGAAAAGCCGGACGCATTTTGTGCCGCGACGAACAGATTCGCGCATACATAAAAGAAGTATCGGAAGAAATAGAACAAACCGCGAAGCTTTGCGGTATCTCTTATATAATTTCAAAAAGAAAGTGAGCGTTTTCACAATGAGCAAAGACACTCAAAATTATCCGAACCTCAGTATTGCCGTGGCCGGCCGATTCAGAATGCCCTCCGTTGCACAGCCGATTGAGATCGGCGCACCTTCAAAAAAAGACAACGGCGACGGCAATTTTACCTACAGCTACCCCGAAGATGCCGACCGCGGTCTGACAGCCGAGGTACAGGTGAAAACCTTTGAGAACTGCACCGCCCATCGGCAGACTGTAACGGTGAAAAACACGTCGCAAAGAACGGTGACCTTGGAAGAGCTTGCCAGCGGTACGGTAAAGCTTTCAGACGGCAAGCTCCCCTGGTACGATCCGCAGAAATACCGCGTTTCCTACTGCCAAAGCGCCTGGCAGGGCGAGGGACAATGGCGCAGCGCCACGCTGGACGAGCTGGGCCTTGTAAATATTTACAGACTGAGAACGCTGAGATCCATCACCTTCTGCTCCCAGGGCAGCTGGAGCACCTCGGTTTATTTCCCGATGATCTATATTGAAGATTTGGAGTGTCAGAAAACCTGGTTTTTTGAGGTGGAGTCCTCGGCCGCGTGGTGCATGGAACTGGGGATTTACAGCGACGATGGCAAAGAGGGCCTTTATGTGAGCATGGACGCCGCCAACGTGCTGAATGACGGCTGGCGCATGAAGCTGCAGCCCGGCGAAAGCTACACGACCGTACCCTGCGTTTACGGCTGTGCCGACGGCGACATCAACGACGCTGTGCGCGAGGTGACAAAGCTGCACAGGCTTTGCTCCGTGACGCCGGCCGCGCGCCCCATGCCGCTGGTATTTAATGATTACATGGGTGCGCTGTGGGCAATGCCGTCCGACAAAAACCTGCCGCCGCTGATTGAAAAGGCCGCCGAAGCAGGCGCGGAATATTTCTGCATTGACGCCGGTTGGTATCAAGCGCCCGATCAAAAGACCGACCACGAAAAAGGGCTCGGCCTCGGCCGTTTTTCGCCCTATGAGGAACGGTTCGGCGACATTGGCTTTCAAGGCATTTTGGATCTGATAAAGTCGCACGGCATGAAGCCGGGTATCTGGCTCGAAATTGAAGCATTTGAATTCTTTGTAAAAAACGAACTGCTTGACGAGGACTGTTTCTTAAAACGAGATGGCGAGATCATTGAGCCGCCGCGCGGATTTTTGGACTTGAGAAACAAAAAAGCGCACGACTATATTCTTTCGGTGTTCAACGATCTTTACGACCGCGGCGTGCGGTTTATTAAAAACGACTACAACCACACGGTAGGCATTGGATGCGACAGCAAAACCGGCAGCTTCAGCGAGGGACTTCAGGAACACGTAAAGGCTTTGTACGCCCTGTTTGACGAGGTACACAAGCTGCACCCCGACATGCTGATTGAAAACTGCGGTTCGGGCGCACAGCGCGCCGACGGCGGTATTATGCGCCACAGTGATCTTTTAAGCACCAGCGATCAAATGGTTTACTACGCGAACCCCTCGATCGTTGCGGGAACACTAGCCTACACGTTACCGGAAAAGGCCGGTATCTGGAGCTATCCTTATCACCTGCCCTATTTGAACCGTCTGGACAATTACGCCGACTTCTTTAACGAGGAATACATTAAGGCGCACAAAGACGGCGAGGAAACCATTTTCAACATGGTAACGGCGGCTCAGGGTGCGATGTATCTTTCCGGTCACCCCGATTTTTGCGATGAAGAAAACCTGGCGCTTTATAACGAAGGTGCGGCGCTTTACAAAAAGCTGCGCGACTTCACCTGCAAGGCGTATCCTGTTTATCCCGGCGGATTTTTCAGAATGTGTGACCGCGGATTTTTCTCACTCGGCATGATAAACGAAGAAAAAACGCGCATGATCCTCTCGGTTTGGAGAATCGGCGGCGAGGAAAAGGACGGCGCGGTGGATCTTTCAAAATGGGTAAAAGCCACGAGCGAGGCTGTTATGATCTACCCCGAAAAAGGCTACGAGGTGCCGTTCTGCCTGAGCGACAAGACCGGCGTTTTGACCCTCACTTTGGAAAAGGAAATGAGCGCGCGCTTGTTTGAGATCAAGCTTTAATGGCGTTTTTTAAAGACTTCATTTTTTAAAGATTTTATTTGTGCTCCGGCGCCAAGACTTTTTGTGCGTGCGTTTGCAAAAATAGTGTTTGGTGCGGCACTTTCTTTAACAAAGCAAAAATCAGTAACGCATTTTTACCGGTAGTTTCAGCTTTCGCGCGCCGCGCCGCCGTAGGCGGCGGCCGCCCCGAAACGGGGCGGCCCTCAGGCGCAAAAGGTATTTCAGGGAGTTTCCCTGAAACATCTTTTGCGCCTTGCGGCGCGCGAAGAGCTTACACTGCCGGTAAAAAATGCGCTGCGCGGTTCGAGCGATTTTTGCGCGGTTCTACTGACCTTTGCGTGGCTCTTTTTGCCGAATACGCAAAGCCAAAAAAACGATTGCAGCCGCGCAGTCGGGACTGAGTGGTACTTTGGTTGCAAAGCGGCGGTCGGTGCGCCGGACTGCGCGCGGTATCGGATTGCAGCCGCGCGGCGTGAATTCGGGAAAATCAATATAAATTTTCAAGGCGGTTCGGCAAAAACAATTTTTGCCCAGCCGCGTTTTTTGAGAAACGGAGAAGAAAAAACAATGAACGAAAAAGAAGTCGCAGAAATCCGGCGGCGCTACCGCGCCGACCGTTCGGGTGTTTCCCGCGTGAGAGGCTGTTATGTCGATACCGAAAAGAAGATCGTGTCACGGTTCAACCACCTTTTGGGCACGCTGTCGCAGGAGGAATCGGAAAGCCTTTTGGGCCTTTTCAAAAAGACGCTGTCCGGCTCACTTTACAAAAATCTCATCAATCTGGAATTTGACACCGCCGCAGTCACCGGCAGCCCCGAGCACGCGCTTTTAATGAAACTGCGCGATTCCAGACTGGAGGACGACGAGGCGGCGGAGGAGCTGTTTCAGAAAATTGCCGGTTCGGTTCACATGGAAACCGGTTACATGATCCTGGCGGCCTACGAAAAGTACGACGTTTTTGATTTCACCAAAAGCGGCGATCGCGAGCTGGATTCCGGCAC
>CADAVL010000015.1 GCA_902791335.1 Oscillospiraceae bacterium | reverse complement strand
GCCGACGCGATCATTGCCGTTTATCCGTTTACCCCGCAGCCGGTGATCACGCAGGCGCTTTTAATGGCGGCGGATATTCCTGTCTTTGCCGGTGTCGGCGGCGGTCTTACCATGGGCAAACGCGTGGTAAACTTAGCTTCCTATGCGGAAATGCAGGGCGCCACCGGCGTTGTTGTAAACGCGCCCACGGCCAACGAGGTGGTAAAAAAGGTGCACGATACGGTGGATATTCCCGTGGTGGTAACGGTGGTGCGCGACGATGACGACTTTGAGCAAAGAATAAAAAGCGGCGCGGAGATCTTTAATGTTTCGGCCGCAGCAAAAACCGCTGAGATCGTGCGGCGAATCAGGAAAAACTACCCCGAATTCCCGATCATCGCCACCGGCGGCCCGAACGACGAAACCATTCGTGAAACCATTGAAGCCGGCGCCAACGCCATTACCTGGACGCCGCCCTCAAACGGCGAGATCTTCAAGGATATTATGGCCGCCTACAGAGCAGGCGAAGCGCACCCGTGACGGGGCGTCTTTTTGCCGTATAATTAAACCGGATAACCACATCGACAAAATCGGTGTTTGGATCTGTGCGCTATGGTTAAATATTAGCAATATTTTTCCGGAATTTCGCAAGATTTGTCTTGAAAAAGCCGGGGATATATGGTATTTTATAAGCGTCAATGGCAGGGACGTTTTACATTTACAAATACATAAGAAAGGCTGGGCAGACGAGAGTCGAACTCGTCAGTCTGACCGGCCCCAGACCGCAGCAGGGGTTGGTGCTCGTCATGTCAAAGCTTTCAAGCGCTTTTAAATGAGAAAGGGCCTTGCCGACAATTCTAAAAGTTGCCTTTTATTCATGTTAGCGGCAACGGACGGGAGAAAAGCAATGCAACGATACAAATGTTCCAAAAAACCTGTAACAGCGCTATCCGGCATGCAGTTAAAAAGCCTTGGTTATAGCATGCTTGCAGGAAAACCGGCTTTGTCGGTCACCGACCGCGCCACAGGCAAGATGCCACAGCTCAAACTCAATCAGGAATATGACCTGAAAGCCACCATCGGCTGTACGCAGGAAAACAGCCCCACCCAGCACATCGACATTCTTTGCGAATCGGCGGACGTTGTTTTCGATTCCGGCAAGGTTCGTCCGGTAGACACCTTGGTCGTCACCAGCTTTTTTACGAGTGGTACCAATTATACGATTGCCGAATTTGAGCTTTACGCTTCCGATGAGCTTCAAAACCTTTTCACCCCCGAGAATATGATCGCTCACGAACGTGGTATTGATTTTTGGGAAGACGATCAAAGAAACAATGCCGACTGGCTTTACAGCTTCGAGGGCGAGATCCGTTATCTCGGCATTCGCGTGTTAAAGGCCAACGCCACCGACAATATTATCCGTTTGGGTCACGTTGGTATGTACCACAAGGATTACACCATGCAGCGCGAATATGCCATGAAACGGTTGCCAAACAGCCTGATTGCAGGAATGGAACCGAAATCGGTCACCGACGGTGTTCTTTTTGACGACGCCGATTTATTATCCGTAAAGGCCGGCGAAAGCCTTACCTGGAACCTTTCGCAAAAAAAAGAAGTGGATCATTTGTGGGTCATCACCAAAGGCAAAGCCACGTTTTCTGCGAATTCAGGGCTGATCCCTGCCGAAACCCAAACGCTTAAAATGGGCAGAGTGCAGTATCTTTTGAAAGCCTCTGAAAGACGCGCGACCGACAAAATTACCCTGACATTTTCCGCCGACGCCGAGGTAGACGCTGTGGTGGCTTACGCCGCCCACCATGTACTCTCCGTCAACCCCGAAAAAGTGCTTTGCAATGACTTTTTAAGCATCGGCGCCAATGTTCTGCCCATGTCGTTTATGCCCGAAAGCATCAAAACCGGCTACAACGAGGTCTATTGGGAGCTGGAACGCGCAAGAATTATGAAAGCGCGCCCCACTGTGGTGAGAATGTGGTTCCAGCCCGACTGGTTGGTGGAAACCTACGAGCAGTATAAAACCGGAGCGTATAATTTCAACGCGCCGAAAATGTATTCGGTCTATAAATATCTGGATATTTTCAAAGAATGCGGCACCGAGGTGGAATTCGACTTCGGCTGGAAGGTAACCTCCACCGCGCAGTCCTGGTTCTCCTTTGAATGCGGCAATCCGAGCGCTTCCGCACCGCGTGAACTGGATCTGTTTGCAAAATGCTGCGGCAAGACCATGCACGAGCTGATCAAAAACCGTGGCTACGACAATATCAAATATCTCACTTTCTATAATGAGCCGGACTATGCGCTGGAATCCCAGGACAGCGGCGATTTCATCGTGGCCGGTACCGACCGTATTGTTTACTGGGAGCGTATGCTCAGAATGTGCCGCGAAGCAGTGGTAAACGAGGGCGTTGACAGCCTGAAAATGTGGTGCTGTGAGCAGTCGGGCAGTGAGGAACTTAAAATCAAATGGATCAACTACATGAACGAGCATTGCTCCGACATTGTGGATATGCACACCGTTCATCGTTATATGTATGACCATAAAAATGCTGTGCCCGGCTTTGAGGCCATGAAAGCGGCGGCCGGGGAAAAACCGATCACGCTGACAGAGTGCGGACAGTGCTATGATTATTCCCAATACACCTGGGAACTGAACCACGTTCAGTTGTTTATGGATATGGTAAACAGCGGCTTCTCCGGTGCGTTTATCTGGGTGCTAAACAGTATGCCCATTACGGACCCCTGCTCCTTCACTATGAGAAATCCCATTGACTTCTGGGATTGTCCGCAAATGGAGGACGGCCTCCAGAACGTCCGTGAGGTATATTATGAGTGGGCAATGCTGTCGCGCTATGTTCCGGCGCACTCAAAATCTATTACAACCGATATTTTAAGCGGGATCGACGATATGCGCGCCGCTGCTTTCCAATGCGGCGAAGACGACTACACTGTTGTGGTGGAAATGGATAAACGGTCGATTGCCCGTGAATTGGATATTCACTTCCCGAAAGCCCTCAACAAAAAATTCTACAAGCACGTTTATAAACGTCCTTGTAACCGTAACGGCCTTGCAATGCTGCCGCGCACCGAGACGATCCTTGAAGTGAACGATACGCTGCACGACACCGTTTGCGGTGATTATTGCGAGATTGTTTACACCACTCTGCCGCCGGTGGCACAGATCGAACTGCCTTTTGCAGAGCTTTCACTGAAACCGGACAGCTGCTTCATGCTTTCGGCCGGTATTGTTGACGGCGAGGGCGATGTTCGCTGGGAGATCGGAAAAACGATCGGCGACGGCTTTGAGTTTGAGAAAGCTGAGAGCATTATCTATGCTACCGAAAAAGCAAAGCCGGGCGATATGTGCGCGCTGAAAGCAATCAGCGTCAACGACCCCGAAGCCTATGCGGTCATGATCGTAAAGGTTATTTAATTTATCTGTGCCTTGGAACAATAGAATTTTCCCATTATAAGATTCCCCAAACTGCAATTTGCGGTTTGGGGAATCTTTGTAAATGTTTATTTTATGCCTTGTGATTTTCAAACGGAACGTAATAAAACCGGAAGCTTTCCGCGCGCCGCGCAGTGTTTTCCCCAAAAAGGGAAAACACCGCTGAAAGCCCTCCCCATAAACGCCAAAGGCGTTTATGGGGAGGGCTTTTTCCGCCGAAGGCGGCGGCGCGGAGGGAAACTTCCGGTTTTATTGCGTCCGGTTCAACTATTTTGAATGGTGGGTTATCAAAGGGGCTGCATCTCACCGTTTTGCACGGCCAAATGTGCAGCTTTTTTCAGTGACATCAGTTCGTAAAAGCTGATTCCGTCCACACTGTAGGGGTTTTCAAGAATGCTTTCGCCCGAAAGCATTTCGTACCAAACCGCACCGGCTAAATACTGTCCGTGCGTTTCGCTGGCATGAAAGCCGTCGTCCGCGCGGCAAAGGCTCTTTCCGCCGTTTGCAACGTCAAAAATATCCATGGTTCTGGCAATTTGAAAGGCGGTGCCGCAGGGAATCACGCGCAGGCCGTATTTTTTTGAAAAGGCTTTGTAGGTTTCGTGAATGGCCTTGTACATTTTGAGCTGATCGCGGTCGTAATAAAGAAAGCTGCCGTGTTCGGTGGTGATTTCATAGCTCCATGTTTCGTGCAGTAAAATTTCAGCGTTCGGCTGGCATTCCTTAACATAGTTGATCAGCTTTTCAAGATACGGTTCAAAGCTGTCCGGTCTGCCGCCAAGGCCCGATACCTGCTGCAGGGTAACAACGTCCCAATCATCGCTTTTGAGCGCGTGGCGCATTTTGTGATTTTGGAGCGTTACCTTGCCGCCAAGGCTTCGGATCTCAAAGTCATATTCCGGTGCGTCACTTTCCATGTTGCCGCAATGTCTTTCCAATGAGCAGCCGCCGATGACTAAGTTGCCAAGCACAAAATTCTGCTTGCCGGCCGCGGCCATGCGTTCAAGATAAGCCATAGCGTTTTGACTGAAGCTGTTTCCGATTGCAAGAATTTTCATGATAGTCCCCTTTCATAATTTCCGATGCTGCGGTTTTTTAATTGTGACTGCCGCCCGCCGAAAAAAGCGATCAAAGTATTATTTATTGTTCCGCCCCCAAACGCCGTAACCGCGAATCGGGAGCAGAGAGTAAAAAAACAAAACGGTTTTCCAAAGGAAGAAAGAGCAAAAGCTTTTTCCAAAAGAAAACCGTTTTCTGAAGGTTTAAAAATTATTTTGCGTAGTCAATTGCACGGTTTTCACGGATCAGATGCACCTTGATCTGACCGGGATATTCCAAATCGTTTTCAATACGCTTAACAATTTCGTGGGAAAGAATGACCATCTGGTCGTCGCTGACCGTTTCGGGTTTCACCATAATACGAATCTCGCGGCCGGCCTGAATGGCAAAGGAGCTTTCAACACCATTGAAGGAATTGGCGATTTCCTCCAGCTTTTCAAGACGCTTGATATAATTTTCAATATTCTCGCGTCTTGCACCCGGACGGGCGGCTGAAATGGCGTCGGCTGCCTGTACTAAGCAGGCAATAACCGTTTTGGCTTCTACGTCGCCGTGGTGCGCGTGAATGGCGTGTACCACCGCTTCGCTTTCCTTGTATTTCTTTGCAACCTCAACACCCAACTGAATGTGGGAGCCTTCCTGATCATGGTCAAGCGCCTTGCCGATGTCGTGCAGCAAACCGGCGCGACGGGCCAAGGTGACGTCCTCGCCCATTTCAGCGGCCATGATACCTGTAAGATAGCAGACCTCCAGAGAGTGATTCAGTACATTCTGACCATAGCTTGTGCGGAAATGCAGGCGGCCGATCAGTTTTACAAGCTCGGGGTGCAGGTTATGTATACCGGCATCCAAAACGGCGCGTTCACCCTCCTGCTTAATGATGCGATCCACTTCGTGGCGCGCTTTATCCACCATTTCTTCAATGCGTGCCGGGTGAATACGTCCGTCTAAGATCAGCTTTTCAAGTGCGACCCTTGCCACCTCGCGGCGGACCGGATCAAAGCTTGAAAGGGTGATGGCTTCCGGTGTGTCGTCAATAATCAGATCTACGCCGGTTGCAGTTTCAAGGGTGCGGATATTGCGGCCCTCGCGGCCGATAATACGGCCTTTCATTTCATCGTTGGGCAGGGATACCACCGAAACGGTAGCCTCGGAGGAGTGATCTGCGGCACAGCGCTGAATGGCCTGTGCGATCAACTCGCGTGCAAGCCTTTCGGAGTCTTCCTTGGTCTGCTGTTCGTAATCCTTGATTCGGACGGCCTTTTCATGTGAAAGTTCGCCGTCAAGATCCTCCAAAAGCTTTGCCTTGGCCTGCTCAACCGTGTAGCCGGAAATACGCTCCAACAGATCGAGCTGGCTTTTCTTCATCTGCTCAACTTCGCTTAACTTGTCCTCAACTTCTTTTGCTCTTTTTTGGATTTTTTCTTCTTTTGCTTCAAGGTTATCCATCTTTTTATCGAGGTTTTCTTCTTTCTGCTGCATGCGGCGCTCCTGGCGCTGTACTTCACTGCGGCGCTCGCGGATCTCCTTGTCTGCCTCGGCACGAATTTGCTGGGCGACCTCTTTTGCCTCAATACGGGATTCCTTTTTCATGGCTTCTGCGGCGTTGATTGCGTCGCTTTTCATGCGGTTTGCTTCTTTTTCGGCGGAACCGATCACCGCTTCCGCAACACGGCGGCGGTGTGACACGCCGGCAAAAAAGCCAACGACGCCGCAAACAATACCGGCCACTGCGGCAATGATAATTACTAACGTAATCGGCATCATTTTGATGCACCTCCATATATAATTAATCGCTGTTTTGCGACAGATCCCGCACCGGAATTACAAGAAACGACCGGTTTGGATCTGCCCGAAGTAGGGCCGCGTTTTCGCCCTGACATTAAAAAGCACAGCTTGGCGCCGACGTCGCCAAATCGTCCGGCACATCTGAGTTCAGTCAATATCAAATCTATTTTAATACTATATGTGAAGCTTGTCAAGTAAAACAACACGATATATTGAAATTTTGTGCAAAAAGATCGAACGGCGGCAAATCGCTTTTTCGCCCGAACCGACTGAGGTTCCTGCGTGTTTTTTCGGGCTGAGTGCGTGCTTCGCGCCGCGCGCCGGCTGTTTTCAAAAGAAAACAGCCATGCCGAAGCGAAACGCTTCGGCGGCGCCCTCGGGCGACAGCGCGCGGCGCGAAGCACGCACTCGGCCCGGAAAAAAAACGCAGAAACCAGCCGCACGGGTACTCTGCAAAAAAACTTCGACGGCGGCCCACTTTGTCGACCGTTTCGGTTAATTTTGGTATATCCTTTTTTATTCCCATCAATCCGGGAACGCACGAAAAATCCCGAAGTTATAAAGCCGTAAATTGTCCCACAAGCGTTATAAACTTTAACGGCAGCTGACAAAAAGCCGTTTTTAAGAGTTGAAATATCTTTCGGTTTGTACTATAATTATACTATTCTTAAAATACTTGAGCATTTTGCAGCGTGATTAGGAGTGAAACGCATGATACAGTACAAAAACATGACAAAAGACGAGCTGAACCTGGCTTTTGAACTGGTAAAGGCGCGCTACGCGGAGTTCTGCCTTCGTGGACTGAGCCTGAATATGGCCAGAGGGAATCCCAGCCGCAAGCAAATGGACCTCAGTGCCGCAATGTTCACAAAGGTCAACGTGGACGAGGGCTTTTTGAACGAATCCGGCATTGATTGCCGCAACTACGGCGGCCTTGACGGTCTGCCGGAGCTGAAATCGCTGTTTGCCGATATGATGGGCGTGGAGTCGAGCCAGGTGATCGTCGGCGGCAATTCCTCTTTAAATATGATGTTCGACACCGTGGCGCAGTTTATGACCCATGGCTCTTATGAGGGCGGCACCCCGTGGCTCAAGCAGGACGATATTAAATTTATCTGTCCCGTTCCGGGCTACGACCGCCACTTTAAAATCTGCGAATATTTCGGCATTCAGATGATCTCTGTCCCCATGGACGAAAACGGCCCTCAAATGGACAAAGTTCGGGAGCTTGTGAAAGACCCCGCCGTAAAAGGTATGTGGTGCGTGCCGAAATACTCCAATCCGAGCGGCGCGGTTTATTCCGATGAGGTGATCCGTGAGATCGCTCAGCTGGATCCTGCCTCCAAGGACTTCCGCATTTTGTGGGATAACGCTTACTGCGTACATCACTTAACAGAGGACGAGGCGGAGATCTTAAATCTTTTGGAGGAAGCGGAGAAGTACGGTCACGAGGACATGGTCATCAAGTTTGCCTCCACCTCAAAGATCACTTTCCCCGGTGCCGGCGTTGCCGCCGAGGCCGCCAGTGCCAAAAATGTGGCCTACCTTAAAAAACGCATGAGCTATCAGACCATCGGTCCGGATAAGCTCAATCAGCTGCGCCATGCAAGAATGTTCCGCAATATCGACGACATTCGCAGTCACATGAGAAAGCACGCCGAAATTTTAAGACCGAAATTCCAGACCGTTTTGAAACGGCTCAATAAAGAGCTTTCCGGCCTTGGTATTGCCGAATGGACGAACCCCAAAGGCGGTTATTTCATCAGTCTTGACGTGATGGACGACTGTGCCAAACGGGTGGTAGCACTTTGCAAGGAGGCCGGCGTTACACTGACCGGCGCCGGTGCGACCTATCCTTACGGCAAGGATCCGCACGACAGCAATATCCGTATCGCGCCGTCGTACCCCTCTGTCAGTGAGCTGGACGCCGCAAGCGAACTTTTGTGTATTGCGGTAAAATATGCGGCACTGGAAAAGCTTTTACAGCTATAATTTGTGCGTTCCTATTAATTTTTTGGAAATATTTATTGACTTTTTACCAAAAAACCACTATAATTATCAAGTGATTTTTGTATGTACTTTCCACATTGCGTCAAAACCGATTCGTTCTTACTTGTTCTTATCGGGTGGAACCCTGTATCACGGAAGGACATATGCACAATATTTTATGGAGGCATAGCCAATGAAAAGAAAAGGAAAAGTTAAGTTTTTCATTGTACTCGCTTTGCTGTTGGCATTTGTTTACCTTGCATTTTTCGGCGCTTCGGTAAATAATTATTACGGCGACAACACCACGTTCCACTTCGGCATCAAGGGTGCCAAGGACATTCGCTGGGGTATTGACATCAGCGGCGGTGTTGAGGCGGTTTTCTCGCCCGATATTAAGGATAGCAAGATTACCAATGAAAACATGGATGCCGCAAAGGAAATCATTTCGACCCGTCTTGTAAACAAAAACATCACCGACTATGAGGTTTTTGTGGATTACGACAAGCACCAGGTCGTGGTTCGTTTTCCGCAGGCCAGCGGTGACAGCGAAAAGTTCGATCCGCAGAGTGTTGTAAACGAGTTGGGCGAAACCGCTGAGCTTCGTTTCTGCAAAAACGAGAATAAGGACGAGGTCATCCTCACCGGTAAAGACATTTCAAATGCAAAACCGGGCTACATAGAAGGAACCGGTTATGTTGTCAGCTTAAAGCTGAAATCCTCCGGTGTTTCCAAATTCTCCGCCGCAACAAAAGAGCTTGCAGGCAACGGTACCATTTCTATTTGGATGGACGACACCGAGATCAACAACCCCTCGGTAAACTCCCACATCACCACCGATTCCTGCCAGATCGAAGGCATGGCCGACAGTGAGGAGGCCACCAACCTTGCAAATAAGATCAACGCCGGTGCTTTGCCGTTTGCGTTGACGACCGATAACGATATGCTTCAGATCATCACCCCGACCCTCGGCAGCGAGGCGCTTCAGGTTATGGTGATCGCCGCGGCGATCGCGTTCGGCCTTATTTGCCTTATTATGATCTTCAGATACCGTCTGTGCGGTGTGATCGCCTGTATCGCCCTTATGGGTCAGGCGGCCGGCATGATCGCGGCCATCTCCGGTTTCTTTGATTCCTGGAATTCCTTCACCCTCACCATTCCCGGTATCGCCGGTATGATTCTTTCAATCGGCATGGGTGTTGACGCGAACGTGATCACTTCCGAGCGTATCCGCGAGGAATTTGCCAACGGCAAAACGATCGACTCGGCCATTGATCTCGGTTACTCTCATGCGTTCAGCTCTATTTTCGACGGTAACATCACCAACGTATTGGTTGCCATCGTGTTAATGGGCGCTTTTGGTACGACCGACAGCTTCTTCTATAAGATTTTCTCGCCCATTCTGCGCTTCTTCGATGCGTCGATCACCGGCTCTATCTATTCGTTCGGTTACACCTTACTTGCCGGCGTGGTTGTAAACTTTGTCATGGCGCTGTTTGTATCCAAGGCCTTGCTTCAGGGCGTTTCAAAATTCAAGGTGCTGCGTAAGCCCTGGTTATACGGAGGTGCTAAGAATGAAAACGCCTAAAATCAATTTTGTCGGCAACTTAAAAAAGTATATCATCGGCTCGCTGACGGTGCTCATCATCGGCATGATCGTTTTTGCGATCTTCGGCGTAGACATGGATATCAACTTTAAAGGCGGCAGCCGCTTTACCTACACCTACAGCGGCAACATCGACCTTAACGAGGTTGAAAAGGTCGCCAGCAAAACCCTCGGCAAAACCGCTACGGTTACCAATTCCGAAAGTGCGGTTGACGCCGGTTCTTCCAAAATCGTAATTTCTATTGCGGACGTTGCGGATAAGGGCGTTATGAATGTGGATTCCTCGGTGTCCTCCACCGCCGCTTCGAACGCTTCCTCTGCCACTGCTTCTGCGACTTCTTCGGCAAGCACCGATTCGTCGGCTGCGTCGTCCGAAACAAAGACGATCACTGCGGATTCCGGCGTTCACGAAATTTTGGAGGTCGCTTTACAAAAGGCGTTCCCCAAAAATAAGATCGCTTTTGCCGAATCCAACGTAATTCAGTCCACCATTGCAAAGGGTTTCTATGCCAAGAGTCTTGTAGCGGTTGCAATTTCCGCCGTGCTGGTTATTGTGTATGTTGGCTTCCGTTTCCGCAAGATCGGTGGTATTTCCGCCGCAGTATTTGCATGGATCGCCTTAATGCACGACGTTCTGATCGCATTTATCGTTTGCGTTGTGTTCCGTCTTTCCATTGACACAAACTTTGTGGCGGTGGTACTGACCATTCTCGGTTACTCACTGAATGATACCATTATTATTTACGACCGTATCCGTGAAAACCGTGCAAAAGATAAGAACGACAGCCTTGCCGTTGTGGTGAACAACAGTATCAATCAGACGTTTTCGCGTACCATGCTGACCTCTATCACCACCTTTATTGCGGTGGTCGTTGTGGCCATCGTTGCGGAATGCTTCGGTCTGACCACGCTCCGCAGCTTCGCAATCCCGATGTCTGTGGGTATTATCTCCGGTAGCTACTCGTCCATCTGCCTTGCAGGTCCGCTGTGGGTCAAATGGCAGGAGCACCGCGAAAAGGTCAAAGCCCAAAAGGCCGGAAACTATGCCGGCAATAAAAAAGGCAAAAAGGCTTAAAGGCATCGGTTGAGCGCTTTGCTTGCCGGTCAAAACGGGTTTTGCCTAAGCCCCAGGTTTGCTGGGTTTAAAAAAATGCGCCCTCGGTTTTTCAGAAAATCCGAGGGCGTTCTCGTATCAATAGAAAACAGAGTGTTGTCTTGCTGGTAGGAATCAGAGTGTTGCTTTGTTGGTAGAAGTCAGAGCGTTATCGTATTGGTGGAAATTCTAAGGGCGCGGTTGTGCCGGCAGAATTCCGGAGGGCGTTCTTGTATTGGCAGAAAGTTGTATCGGTAAGAAGTTGCATCGGTAGAAATCAGAGTGTGATTCTATCGGCGAAAATCAGCGATCCGATCGGCAGAAAACGTCAGGGGCAAACACCAAAAAAACTGCCCGAAACGCCTTTTAAGACAACCGCTTAGTATGAGAAAAACAGAAAAGGTGGGTGGAAAGCGTCTTTGAAAATCCTATATTTTTTGGAAAGTCTACGAAATCCGTTTTTGGACGCCGTGATGTCTTTTATCACACGTTTCGGCGAAGAGTATGCATTTTTATGTATCGCGCTGATCGTTTTCTGGTGCGTGGACAAGTTTGAAGGCTATTATATGATGTGCTCCGGCTTTATTGCCACGGTTTTCGGTCAGTTTTTAAAGATCACCTGCCGCATTCCAAGACCTTTTGTAAAGGATCCGAACTTTACCATTGTGGAGTCGGCCAGAGCCGCCGCAACGGGGTATTCGTTTCCAAGCGGACACACGTTAAATGCAGTCAGTACGTTCGGATGTGCGGTGAGGTCGAAATGCCCGCGCTTTCTTCGCGGCGTTTTCATCGCGCTCATGATTTTGGTGCCGTTTTCAAGAATGTACCTGGGTGTACATACACTGTGGGACGTCCTTGTGGGGGCGGTTGTTTCGATTTTGTTGGTGTTTTCACTCTATCCGCTTTTTGAAAGGGCACGCAAAGACCAAAAAATTCTGCAAAGGACCGTTGCTTTTCTGCTGTTGTTCGTGCTGGCGGTGGCGCTGTATGTTTCGTTTTTTCCGTTTCCAGAAGGCACGGACAAGGTTTTATTAAGCTCGGCAAAAGAAAATGTTTACAAGCTCCTGGGCGCCAATTTAGGAATCCTTCTCACGGTATTTCTCGATCGGAAATATCTGAATTTCTCTACAAAAGCGCCGCTTCTCGGCCAGATTTTAAAGGTGGTTTTCGGCATGATCCTCACCGTGGGTCTGAAATCCGCCTTAAAACCGCTGCTTTCGATCGTTCTTCCGTGGTCGTGGCTTTGCCACATTCTGCGGTATTTTTTGGTGGTGCTGTTTGCAGGCTTTGTATGGCCGCTGACCTTCCGTTTTTTCGGAAAGCTCCAAATTAAAAAAGACGGGAAGGCTGCGGAAAATGAGTAACTTTAAAAAATGGCTGCCGCGCGTTTTGGCCGCACTGGTAGCTGTACTCCTTTTGTTCGGCAGCATCTTAATCGCAACCGATCGCAAAACTGCTGCCACCTTACAAAAGACCATTTACGTTACGGTGGAGCCGCAAAACGGGGAGCCGATGTCTTATAAAATGGATACCACGGCGGACACATTAAAAAATGCGCTGCTGACCGACGGGTTTATGACAGGGGTTACAACCGACAACGGATTTATCGTTCAAACCATCGGCGGCACCTCGGCCGGAGACAACCGGCATTGGCGGCTGATCGTCAACGATAAAGCAACCGGCAAAACAGTGGATCGGATCGCGCTGCACCACAACGACCGCTTTACCTTTAAATCGGTCGCAGATCAGCAGGAATAAAACGGGCAAAACAAGGCGCGGCGACTGATTTTTTCGTTGGCCGAAAGGAAAACGACGATAAACGGCGATAATTTTTAAAGATCGGCCTTAAAAAGCATGAAGCGCTTGTAAATTTTCCGATTTTCCGATTGTAACAGGTCTTAAAAAGTGATAAAATAAAAATGTTGCTTGAAAGCGTTACACAGTGCTCGCCTTTTTTGTAACGCAGAAACAGAGAAAAAGAATTTTAAAGGTGATTTTGTTTATGCTGCCAAAATCCAGAGTGATAAAGCTGACCGCGCGCACCGGCCTTAGAGGGCACTGGCCCGAGGCTATGGCCGTAACGGTGATTCTATCCTTATCCATTCTGTTTGCCGAAATGTTCCGTGCCACGGTGGCGTCGGTTTTCGGAACCATGCTCTCAACCTCGGACGGACGGTTTACCGTGCCGGGGCTTGTGGTCATGCTCTTTGTGGCGGTCATTGTGATATTTTTCAGCGTTCCTTTGTGCTTGGGGGTCGTTCGCTGGTTTTGGAACCTCTCCGGCTCAAAGGTTCGGCCGATCCGTGAGATCTTCTATTATTACAGCGAGTGGCACCTGTTTACAAAATCGGTATTTACGGCGGCACGCCTGCTTGTCAAGGTGCTTTGGGCCGCGCTTTTGTGTTATCTTCCGGCGTGGCTTGTTTGGGCGCTCACACAAAATTCCGTTTATGAACTCATTGGCATCAAGCCGTTGACCGATGCGGCGGTTTTGTGGCCGCTTTTATATCTTTTCTGCATTTTAAGCACGCTGGTGCTTCTTAAAATCATTCTGCGCTATTTGTTGGCGCCGATCCTTGTCATTCTGGACGAAGATCTGGACCCCGGCGACGCGGTGAATATCTCCAAAACCATTGCCAAAACACACAAGAACGCCTATGTGTATATTTTCCTGTCGTTTTTGGGCTGGATCGCCTTTTCGGCATTTGGCGTAACACTGCTTTATACGCTGCCGTTTTTGTTTATGAGCTATGCCGTTTTTGCAAGGTTTGCCATATCGAATCATTGGCACGAAGCCGAGCGCGAGGGCGTGCGCCCAGCTTTTCCGGTGCAGGAAAAATAGCTTTGAACGCCGCTTTAAAAAAAAGCGGCCGAAAGCCCCCGAAAAGCTGCGTCAGCCGAAGCATTCCGTGCCTTTTCGGTCTACGGTTTTGCACAGCCAAAAATTTTTTGAAGAAATTTCATTTTTTTTGTAAAAAAGGCTTGACATATTTTCCGGCTTGTGGTAATATATAATACGTTCCGCAAGGAGCACAAAAAGTTGGTATGAATAGCAGTGAGGGTCCACCTGTTCCCATCCCGAACACAGAAGTTAAGCTCACTAGTGCCGAAAATACTTGGATGGCGACGTCCTGGGAAGATAGGGAAGTGCCAACATCATTCGGCTACCCGATAGGGTAGTCGTTTTTTTATGCAAAAATCTGCGTGATCCCGGCCTGTAACCCGATCTGCAATGAACAGCGGCGGAAGCAAAGCTGCACGGCGGGGCGTGTTTTTTTGGAAATTCTGCGCCATTCATAAAAGCGTTACAAAACCGTGACATTCTGCTTTGAAATACTACTTGTATTTTTTCATGGTATCATATATAATATAGAGAGAAAAATTTATTCATTTCGTCCGCGTGTTTTTGAGCTTTCATAAAAAGGGGCGCGCTGCGGGCGGTATTTAATATTTTTTAAAATTTTCAAGATGTCTTAAAAGTTGAGGAATCGTTATGATACAAAATTCTGCCTTAAAGCGGAAAAGCCTTGCATTGATCGACTTTTCCGTGATGCTGATGATTCAGCTGGCATCTGTAATGCTGATCAGCGACCAAACCGGCGCGGCCGCATTTTCGCTTTATAATGTGCTTCACGTGGTGGCATTCGCGCTGGTGAACCTGATCGGCATGGCCGCTTTCGGCGTTTATAATGTGATTTGGCGATACTCCCGATTTATGGATCTTTTTAAATGCGGACTGGGCATTGTCTGCGGCTCGGTGGTCTTCTGTTTTTATTCCATTGTGGCCAACTGTCCGGAGCCGTTCGGCTTTGAGTTCAGCATTATCGGTCTGTCCTTTTCCTGCGTGGTGATCGTGGGCATGCGCTTAATTTACCGCATTATTTACGAAACCATGAACCGCGCGTCGCTTAGTTCCGGAGGCAAAAGCCGAACCCTGATCATCGGTGCCGGCGTCTGCGGTCGCTCCGTGCTGAACGAAATGAACGAAACCGACACACCGTATCAGCCGGTCGGCATGGTGGACGACGATCCTTCCAAGATCGGCCGCAGCGTGGAGGGCATTAAAATTGACGGTCCGATTCCGCTGGTTCCGGAGCTTTGCCGCAAATTAGAGGTTGACACCATTTTGTTTGCCATTCCGTCCTGTGAGGCCGGCGTTCGCAACAATATTTTAAAAATGTGCGGTGAAACCGGCTGCGAGGTCAAAATCGTTCCGAATATTACCGACCTTGTGCAGGAATCCAATATTTTGCACCAGGTAAAGGATATTAAAATTGAAGATCTTCTGGGGCGCGACGTGGTAAATCTCAATAATGAGGACGTTGCCAATTTCGTCCGCGGCGAGGTCTGCCTGGTCACCGGCGGCGGCGGTTCCATTGGTTCCGAGCTTTGCCGACAGATTGCAGGATACGAGCCGAAAGAGATCGTGATCGTTGATATTTATGAAAACAACGCCTACGATATTCAGCAGGAGCTACTCAGAAAGCATTTTAAAAATATCAAAGTTGAGATTGCTTCGGTGCGCGATTTCAATAAAATGGACAAGCTTTTTAAAAAGCACCGACCGGCCATTGTTTTCCACGCCGCGGCGCACAAGCATGTTCCGTTGATGGAGGATAATCCCGAAGAAGCCGTTAAAAATAATTGTATCGGCACGCTGAACGTGGCAACCCTGTGCGATCTGTACCACGTGAAAAAGATGGTGCTGATTTCCACCGATAAGGCCGTGAACCCCACCAACGTGATGGGCGCTTCCAAGCGCTGCTGCGAAATGATCATGCAATATATGGCGCAGCAGGAAACCGAAACGGATTTTGTAGCCGTTCGGTTCGGCAATGTTTTGGGCTCCAACGGCTCGGTCATTCCGTTGTTTCGCCGACAGATTGAGGCCGGCGGTCCGGTCACGGTGACCCACCCTGATATTATCCGCTATTTTATGACTATTCCGGAGGCAGTTTCCCTTGTATTGGAGGCCGGCATGATGGCGCACGGCGGCGACATTTTTGTGTTGGATATGGGTTCTCCGGTAAAGATCACCACTTTGGCGGAAAACCTTATTCGCATTTACGGCTACGAGCCGTACACCGAAATGCCCATTGTTTTTACAGGTCTGCGCCCCGGCGAAAAGCTCTTTGAGGAGCTTTTAATGGACGAGGAGGGACTACGTTCCACCGAGTCGGAAAAGATCTTTATCGGGCAGCAAATTCACATTGATCCGGAAACCTTTGTGTTAAAGCTTTCGGCGCTCAAAGAGGCCGCGCAGGAAAACAACGCGCCGCTTGTGGTGGAGCGTTTGGCCGATATTGTGCCGACCTTTCAGCCAAAAAGTACCGAAGCAGAGCCAAAACCGCAATCATGAACGAACCGGGGTTCAAATGAGCCAACGCTCAAATGAACCGGCGTTCAAAGGTTTATTCGTAAAAATGTTCATTAAAAAATTATTATAAAAAACGGAGGAAGAAAAAAATGACAGTAACAAAAGATATGTGCATTGGCGATGTATTGGAAATGGACGAGGGCACAGCCGCTTTCTTTTTAGAAATTGGTATGCATTGCCTCGGCTGTCCGTCTGCGCGCGGCGAGTCCATTGAGGAAGCTTGCGCCGTTCACGGAACCGACTGCGACGCATTGGTTGAGAAGATCAACAGCTATCTTGCTTCTAAATAATGAAGCTTCGTGCCAGATTGGCAATGGTTGCAGGGTCGGTGCCGAAAAACGCCGTGGTGGCGGATATTGGCACCGACCATGCTTTTTTACCCATTGCTTTAATTGAAAACAAAATTGCAAAAAAGGTGATCGCCTGCGATATCGGCGAAGGGCCTTTGTCGGTGGCGAGGGCAAACGTGCAAAAAAGCGGTCTTTCGGGCATTGAATTAAGGCTTTCGGACGGACTGCGCGAAATTTCGCCGAACGAGGCCGACGTTGTTACGATCGCCGGCATGGGCGGAGATCTGATTGTCCGAATTTTAGAAAGTGCGCCGTGGCTGAAGACCTATCAAACGCGACTGATCCTGCAGCCGATGTCCTCGGCCGACAGTCTTAGAAGTTTTCTTGCGAAGAATGGATTTTCCGTGCTTTCAGAGCAGGCGGTGCGCGATACCGGACGGCTTTACACCGTGATCACGGCACAGTTTGACGGTCGCGTATCGGAGCTTTCGCCCGGCAGACAATATATCGGCGCGCTCGACGAGGACAACTCTCCTGCGGCAAGGGACTATATTTGCTGGCAGCTGGACGTTTTACGAGAGAAAGCGGACAGTCTTTGTCGGGTGCAAAGAATGAATGAGGAATACATAAAAACAAAGGCGGCCGTTTTGGAGATTGAAAAGCTCCTCGGCGAGGGTCCAGACTGCGAATTCGGTGAGGGCTCGGACTGCAAATTCGATGAGGATTCGGGCTGCGAATGCGGTGAGGGTTCAAGTTATGACCGCGGCGGAAATTAAGCTTTTCAAAGACTTCCGTCAAAAAAATCAACAAAAAATCGCTGGCAGAATTGCGGGATTTAAAGACAAAAAGGAATGATGATAATGGCGCTGGACGGCGGATTTTTGCACAATTTAATAGCGGAGCTTTCCGCGTCTGCCACCGATGCGCGTGTGGATAAAATTTTTCAGCCCTCGCGCGACGAACTGGTGCTGGTCCTGCGTTCTCCGGGGTTTAATAAAAGGCTTTTGATCAGTGCCGGCGGCGCCGGTGCAAGGCTTCATTATACCAACCACGCGCCGGAAAATCCAAAGACGGCACCCATGCTTTGCATGCTTCTGAGAAAATACCTCGGCGGCAGTAAAATCGTGTCGATTGAGGGCGTGGGGCTGGAGCGCGTGGTGAAAATTCAGTTTGAAGCGCGCAACGAAATGGGGGATACCATTTATCCGTCGCTGGTTGTGGAGCTGATCTCCGGCAGTGCAAATATCATTTTTTTGGATTCCGAAGGTTTGATCGTGGATTCGGTGCGCCGTTCGGACATAGAAAAGCAAACGCGGCTGGTGGCACCCGGCGCACGGTATACGCTGCCGCCGAAAAAAGAGAAGCTCTGTTTATCGGAGCATTCAAAGGAAGCGCTTGCTGACGCGGTAATTGCGCGAGGCTCCATGCGGCTTTGCGACGCGATATTGGCAGTGGCGGACGGCGTTTCACCGCTGGTTGCAAGGGAACTTGCCACCTACTGTGTGGGCGACCTTGACAAGACAGCCGAAGATACGCCGAAGGAGCGGCTCTGTGCGGCTTTTGATATGCTTTCAGAATATCTAAAAAACGGCAGACCGACGCTTCTTTTAAACGAGAAAAACGAGCCGACCGATTTCAGCTATCTGCCGATCACGCAATACGGCAATGCGTTTCACAATAAAGAATACGAAAGCTTTTCTGCCCTTTTGGACGATTATTATTATGAGCGCGACATTGCCGCGAGAATGCGGCGGCAGTCGCAGGATATTTTAAAGCTTTTGAACGTACTGTCGGCGCGGCTGACCCGTCGCACGGCGGCCAGAAAAAACGACTTGAAAAAATGTGCCGACCGTGAAAAATGCCGCGTGTACGGCGAGCTGATCAAGGCAAATATCTATGCCATTCACCGCGGTGACAGCGTGGCCGAGGTGATCAATTACTACGACGAAGACCAAAGCACGGTCCGAATTCCGCTGAATGTGTCGCTGAGTCCGGCCGACAATGCTCAGCGCTATTTTAAGGAATACAAAAAACGCTGTGTGGCCGAAAAAACATTGCAGGGTCTGATCAAGGATAGCGAGGCGGAGCTTCGGTATATTGATTCGGTTTTTGACGCGCTTTCAAGAGCCGAAACTTCAGAGGATCTTGCCGCGATCCGGGAAGAATTACAATCCGGCAGTTATTTAAAAAGACAGGGGCAAAAAAGTCGAAAACCAATGCCGCAAAAGCCGCTGAAATTTTTTTCGAGCGACGGATTTACCATTTTTGTGGGGAAAAACAACCTGCAAAACGACGAGCTGACCTTAAAGCTCGCGCAGAAAACCGATCTGTGGTTCCACACAAAGAATATCCACGGCTCGCACGTTATTTTAAAGCTGGACGGTAAGGCCCCGACCGAACAGGCCGTTTTGGAAGCCGCTACGCTTGCCGCCTACCATTCAAAGGCGAAAAACGGCAGCAAGGTACCGGTGGACTACACGCCGGTAAAATACGTGAAAAAGCCGGCCGGCGCACGCCCGGGCATGGTGATTTATACCACCAACCAGACGGTGTACGTCACGCCGACTGAGGAGTTTATCCATGCCTTAAGGGGGAACTCGCAATGAAGATCGGCGTTTCCACGGCAAGCCTTTACCCCACGCTTTTGGAGGACGCGGTTCGGCTGACGGCCGAGGGCGGTGTAAAAGATACCGAGATCTTTTTAAACACCTTCAGCGAAATGGAGCCGCAGTATGTTTCGGAGCTTTCGCGATTGATTGCCGCGTACCGGCTCAATGTGGTGTCGGTGCATCCTTTTACCTCCGGCTTTGAACCCTTTATGCTGTTTCAGGTCTACAACCGCCGCACCAAAGACGGCTTTGATCTCTACCGCCGCTTTTTTAATATTTCGGCCACGCTCGGCGCAAAAATTTTTGTGCTTCACGGTGACAAAGTCGGCTCCACCTTGCCTTTATATGAATATTGCGAACGATTTTTAAAGCTTTCGGAATTGGCGTCGTTTGAGGGAGTCACCCTCACGCAGGAAAACGTCAATTCCTTTCGTGCCAGCACACCCGATTTTATCCGAGGCATGATCAGCTGTCTTGGCCGCCGCGCGTTATTTACCTTTGATGTAAAGCAAACGGTGCGCGCAGGTTCCAGCCCCTGGGAGATCTATGACGCCATGCGCGGCCATATTGCACACATGCATTTAAGCGACCACGATGAAAAGTCCGATTGCCTTTTGCCGGGAAAGGGGAATTTTGATTTTGAAAAGCTGTTTCGCATTGCGCTGGCCGACGGCTATACCGGCAGTGCCGTGATTGAGGTTTATGCGAATGCTTACACCATGCCAAGTCAGCTCTTTCAGTCCTACCGCGAGCTTTGTGCACGGTATGAGGCGGTTGAAAATGCTTAAAATTGTAACGGAGTTCTTTGGTTTGTCAACTTCGTTTGGTGATACAGGGAACCGGCCGCGATAAAACCGGAAGTTTACCCTGCGCGCCGCGCGGTTTTCCCTCAAAAGGGAAAACCGCTGAAAGCGCCCCAAACGCCAGAGGCGTTTGGGGCGCTTTTCGCCGAAGGCGGCGGCGCGCAGGGAAATCTTCCGGTTTTATCGTGGGCCGGTTTTCATCTTTAAATGGATAAATTACGAATTATGCTACTTACCATTTAGAAAAAATCCGATATCTACAAAACGGATTCGGATGATTCTTCTTCACCGAAAGCGGACGCTGTATCTATCGCGCCGGATCTTCGGCTTTGTTGTTCCTCCTTTCGTCGGCGCGCTTTTTTCAAAAATCAATTTTTGAAAAATTCAAAATGTCTTGCAATGCTTTTATGCATATTTTAAAGCGTTGCAGGGCATTTTTTTATTGTATTGCGCCCGTTTTCAGAGGTTGGTATCTTAAAATGTTACACATTTTTTTAACCTTATCATAAAAATTTGTACATTTTGAATAGAAAAACTCATTTCAATTCACGCTTTGGGGCAATATAATATAGACAACAAATAAAAAACGCCGCGCAGCAAAGTTTTAAAAATGTTTGTCGTTTTTTTTAAAACTTAAAAACCCAAACTTTTTAAAACTGCGTTGACGGCAATTTATCAAGGAGGTCAAAACCATGAAAAAACTTTTAGCGCTTTTATTGTCCGCGGTGCTGTGCGTGGGGCTTGTAGGCTGCAGCAGCTCCTCTAAAAAGGACAGCGGAGAGGTTTCCGTGTTCTATTACACCTACAGCGACACCTATATTTCCAGCGTGCGTTCCGCTATGGACAAACTGCTTGACAAAGCAGGACTGAAACACAACAACTACGACGCCAACGGCAACCAGACCACGCAGACCGAACAGGTTACCACCGCAATTGCCAAGGGCTCGCGCCTTTTGATCGTGAACGTGGTGGATACCGGTTCCAACGACGCGGCACAGAACATTGTGGATCAGGCAAAAGCCGCCAACATTCCGGTAATCTTCTTTAACCGCTCGGTTGAGGAAGAAGTTGTTACAAGCTATGAAAAATGCGTATTTGTGGGCACCGATTACGAGCAGGCCGGCCACATGCAGGGCGAAATGATTGGTAACTACCTCAACGAGCATTTCAAAGATCTGGATCTAAACGGCGACGGCAAGATCAGCTATGTCATGTTTAAAGGCCAGGAGGGCAACATGGAAGCCATTGCCCGTACCAAATACGGCGTTGAGGACTGCAACAAGGTTTTGGAAAAAGACGGCAGAAAGCCTTTGGAATTCTACGATTCCTCCAACAAGAATAAATATCTTGTAGACCAGAACGGTACCTGGTCCTCGGCCGCCGCAACCGATTATATGAACACCATTTTGGCACAGTACAACGAGTCGAGAAAGAACATGGTCGAATTGGTCATCGCCAACAATGACGAAATGGCTTTGGGTGCAATTTCCGGATTGCAGAACGCCGGTTATAACAACGGCAAGGGCAAATCCATTCCGGTATTCGGCGTAGACGCCACCGACGCTGCAAAAGAAGCAATCTCCAATGGCACCATGGTGGGTACCATTAAGCAGGACGCGGAAGGCATGGCCAACGCGATCACCAAGATTTCGCAGAATTTCTTAGGCGATAAGGACGCATTGGACGGGCTGGACGCAGATTCCCTGGTTGGAAAGTGGCGTGTCAATATTCCGTACGCAACCTATCTCGGATAATCGCCTTTTTGAAAAAAATTTAAAAATTTCATCGTAAGTGCTGTTGCGGCGCGTACTCCTTTCAACAAAGGATAAAGCGCCGCCGCACGGTGAATTTTTAAAAATCTTTCCCTTTTGTATTTTGTCACCGCAGTTTTTAAAAATGATCGCCTTCGGCCGTATTTCGGCAAAGCGGCGTTTCTTCCCTTTAAAAGACGACAAAACTGCGGTGTACAGAATAAAACCGAATTGAAAGAAAACAAAGAAGTAGGCTGACGAGAGTCAAACTCGTCACGGGTTCTTTGTCTCGTCAGCCTTAGCAAGAAGCACGCCCTTAAAACCCTTAAATCGGGTGCCGAAAATATTTTCGGCTTTTTTTGGGGTTTAAAACGGAGGTCTCAGGAACAGTGAACAAAAATAATGTAAATAATAATTCCGCCAAAAGTGCCGAAAATACACCGGTGCTTTTGAAAATGGAAAATATTGAAAAGGCATTTCCGGGCGTGAAAGCATTGGACAAAGTCAGTCTGAAAGTGAAGGCCGGCACAGTGCACGCGCTGATGGGCGAAAACGGCGCCGGAAAATCCACCTTAATGAAATGCCTTTTCGGTGTATACAATAAAGACGGTGGCAGGATCTTTTTGGACGGCCGCGAAGTGAATTTCAAAAATTCTAAGGAAGCGCTGGAAAACGGCGTTGCAATGGTACATCAGGAACTGAACCAGGCGTTAAAACGCAATGTTATGGATAATATGTGGCTTGGTCGATTCCCCACGGTTGCAAAGGGCGTTCCGTTTACGAGCGAATCGAAAATGTACCACGCCACGAAGGAAATTTTCGACGATCTGGAGATCCATGTTGATCCGAAAACCGTGATGAGCCGAATGCCGGTCTCTCAGCGGCAGATGGTGGAGATTGCCAAAGCGGTTTCCTATAATTCCAAGGTTATTGTGTTTGACGAGCCGACGTCCTCTTTGACAGAGGAGGAGGTTGAGCACCTTTTCAGAATTATCAACATGCTGAAAAAGCGCGGTTGCGCAATTATATACATTTCTCACAAAATGGCCGAAATTCTAAGAATCTCAGATGAGGTCACCATCATGCGTGACGGCAAGTGGATTGCCACCCGTCGTGCCGACGAGCTGACCACCGATGAAATTATTAAGCTGATGGTGGGGCGAGAGCTGACCAACCGCTATCCGCCCAAGACCAACAAAATCGGCGACGTGCTTTTAAAGGTGGAAAATCTTTCGGCGCGGTATTCAAAGCTTCGCGATGTTTCCTTTGACGTACGGCGCGGTGAGATCATCGGTGTTGCCGGTCTGGACGGTTCGGGCAGAACCGAGCTTTTGGAAAATCTGTTCGGCGTGGCGACGCGTTCGTCGGGCACTATTTATATGGATGGCAAGCCCATTCGCAACCGAAACGCCAGAGAGTCCATTAAAAACGGCTTTGCACTGCTCACGGAGGAACGGCGGGCGACCGGTATCTTCGGAATCCTGAATATCCGCGAAAACTCGACGATCTCCAGCCTTAGCCGTTATAAGGTCGGTCCGTTTTTGAGCAAAAAGAAAATGCAGGAAAGCACCGACTGGTGCATTGACGCCATGCGGATCAAGACGCCGGATCAGGAAACTAAGATCCGCTCTCTTTCGGGCGGTAACCAGCAAAAGGTTATTTTGGGGCGCTGGCTTCTGACTGATCCCACTGTGTTGCTGCTTGACGAGCCGACACGCGGCATTGACGTGGGCGCGAAATATGAAATTTATCAGCTGATTAATGACCTTGCCGCCAAGGGTAAGACCGTGATCATGGTTTCCTCGGAAATGCCGGAGCTTTTGGGCGTTTGCGACCGGATTTTAGTAATGTCCGGCGGCAGACTTTCCGGCGAGGTCGAGTCCTCCAAAACCACGCAGGAGGAGATCATGGCATTGGCGGCAAAGTACGCTTAAAAAATAATTGAAAAAGGCTTTTTAAAGCCTATCAAAAAACCCAACAAATAAAAAATATGGGGGAAAGATCTATGTCCAGCTTATCAGTTAAAAGAAAGAGGGGCCTCGGCGATCGGCTGAATGATTTCCGCGCGATGTCGAAAAGCGACCGCCGCCGCACCGTGGTGGATCTGCTTTTCAACAATGCAATGTACATTATCATTGCAATTGCGATCATCTTCATTGCCATTAAGGTGCCGGCATTCCTTTCTGTTTCATCTATCATCAACATTCTCTCCTTGACCGCTGCAAAGCTGCCCATTGCTTTGGGTATTGCCGGCGCGATCGTGCTGACCGGTACAGATATTTCGGCCGGCCGCGTGGTGGGTCTTACCGCTTGCGTTGCCGCGTCGCTTTTGCAAGTGAAGGGATACAACAACAAAATGTTCCCGAATCTTGACGTTATGCCGCTGTGGGTCGTGTTTTTACTGGTGATCGCCATTGGTGCCGCCATCGGTTTTGTCAACGGCTTCTTTGTGGCGAAGTTTAAACTGCACCCGTTCATTGTAACGCTGTCCACGCAGCTGATCGTGTTCGGTTTTGTGCTGATGTATCTGATGATCGGCACCAACAACGGTCAGACGCTTTCGGGTCTTGATTCCTCTTACACCAACTTTATCCGCGGAACACTCTTTAGAATCGGCGGCGTTGCCGTGCCGCGGTACGTGCTTTACTCTATCATTTTAACCGCAATTATGTGGGTCATCTGGAACAAGACAAAATTCGGAAAAAATATGTTTGCCGTGGGTTCCAACGAAGAAGCCGCCAATGTTTCGGGCGTGAATGTGTTCTGGACCATTGTTTTGGTATTCGTTCTGGCCGGTGTTATGTACGGTATTACCGGTTTCTTTGAGGGCGCAAGAATTGCTTCCTGCTCTGCCAACACCGGTTTGAACTACGAATGCGACGCGATCGCAGCGTGCGTGATCGGCGGTGTATCGTTTGTCGGCGGTACCGGTAAGATTAGCGGTATCGTGATTGGCGTTCTTTTATTGCAGATCATCTTTGTCGGCCTCAATTTCCTGTCGGTTGACGCAAATATGCTTTATGTGATCAAGGGCTTAATTATCCTGGTTGCCTGCGCCATTGATATGCGTAAATACCTGGCAAGAAAGTAAACAAAAAATAAAAAAAGGAGGGGACGCGCGATGCCGGAGCAAAAGAAAATGGATTTCCAAAAAGCGGCGGCGCAAAATATGAAAGAGAACGGTACGAAAGCAGCTCCTCCCATAAACCGTGGCGGCGGACTTTACAAACGGGTGAATATCTCCGTGAAAACCGCCAATATTTTAGTGGTTTCACTGCTTTCACTGCTCGTTGTTGTAACGATCTTCTTAGTCAGTCACAACGGATTCACCGTGCAGTTTGATACCGACGGCGGCTCGTACGTAGCGCCCGTTAAGGCAATGTATTCCGAGACCGTAGCGCCCGATGAGCCTGTAAAGCAGGGCTATAAATTTACGGGCTGGTATACCGACCGCGACTGCACAAACGAATGGCAAACGGATAACGCCGTAACAGGCAGTATGACGCTTTACGCAGGTTGGGAAAAAGCTGAATAAAATGTTTTGATTTTCCCGATGTTTAATGGTATACTTATATCGGTAGGTATTACTTTAACATCGGGAGAATTTTTATGAAATATACAGTTCTT
>CADAVL010000014.1 GCA_902791335.1 Oscillospiraceae bacterium | reverse complement strand
TGGGCGCGAAAAAGAAAAATCCGCCGAATCGATCCCGTCTCCGCCTTTCACCTCAAAAATCGCATTCTGCCCTTTTTGAAACCAAAAAATGCGGATAATCCGCCAAAACTTTGCCAACAATAATAATCAAAGCCCAAAGCTTTTGCCGAATTTTCAAAAGGCGACAAAAACGCCGCCTCAGCCGTCGATACAAATTTCAAAGGAGCAACTTTCATGAAAATACTTTTTTACGATACAAAACCCTACGACAAGGAGTCGTTTGACAAAGTCCTGCCGAGGTATCCGGAGCTTTCCGTGCAATACCTCAAAACCGATATTTCGCCCCACACCGCCGCGCTCGCAAAGGGCTTTGACGCCGTTTGCGTGTTTGTGGCGTCCGACGTCGGCGACCGCGTTGTTGAAATTTTAAAAGACTGCGGCGTAAAGCTTGTTTTACTGCGCTCGGCCGGCTTTAACAATGTATCGCTGAAAGCGGCAAAGACATGCGGCATTACCGTAATGCGCGTGCCGGGCTATTCGCCGCAGGCGGTGGCCGAACACGCCATGGCGCTGGCATTCGCCGTGAATCGCCATATTCACAAAGCCTATATCAAGGTTCGGGAAAACAATTTCAGTCTGACCGGTCTTTGCGGCACGGATTTTTACGGCAAGACCGCCGGAATCATCGGAACCGGCAAGATCGGCGCCGCGATGTGCCGCGACTGCCACGGTATCGGCATGAAGGTCTTAGCCTACGATAAGGTGCAAAATCCCGACCTGCCGTTTGTAGAATACGTTCCGCTCGACACCCTTTTAAAGCGAAGTCATCTCATTTCCCTGCACTGTCCGCTTTCGGAAGAAACCTATCACATGATAAACCTTGAAGCGATCGAAAAAATGCAGGACGGCGTGATCCTGGTCAATACCTCGCGCGGTGCGCTGATCGGCACCGAGGATCTCATCAAGGGCATTCGACAGCACAAATTTTCGGGCGTGGGGCTGGACGTTTACGAGGAAGAGCGCGACAATGTTTTTGAAAACCGCGAAGACGATATTTTGGAAACCTCGGTCACGGCGCGCCTTTTGTCCTTTCCCAACGTCATTGTCACTTCGCACCAGGGATTTTTCACCCACGAAGCGCTGGAGGCCATCAGCACCACCACTTTAGAAAACGCATTGAGCTTTTTAAAAGGCGACCCTATAAAAAATAACATCGTTTCCTGAAAAAAGCTTTTGTAAATCGCGCGCAGACCTTGGCTTCACCCGATTTTGGAACAAAGCACTCCCCTACCGCACAGACTTAAAGGACAAAGTGCCAATCCCCTTACCGCGTAGACTTAAGGGAAAATGAACCCTCCCTGCCGCACAAAAGAAACAACCGCGCGCAGAAGAGTTTAAAAGAAAAACCGTCCGCAGGATTTTGAAAAAAGAAATCCCACGGACGGTTTTATAATTCACTTCAAAAGCGACCGACTACCGATCCTCGTTGTCCTCAATATAAATTTCGGTTTTCACGGCATTTTTCAAGCGGCGGCTGATAAAGATCGCCGTAACAAAATTGGTCACCGCGCAGACGATCAGCGTAATCCCCAAAACCATGATCAGCGCCTCGCCGCCGGAGAACGGATCCACGATCAAAAGCACGCCGAAAACTAAAGTGATCAGCGAGGTGACAAGACCGATCCACCAGTAAGAGGTGTCGGCGCGCCGCGCTTCAAAAACATTTTGCAGCGAAAAAACGCTGTCGATCAGCACAAAAATACCAATCAGGGTGGGCAGTGCGCTCATCAGCCACTGCGGATGCGCCAGCATTAAAACGCCGATGACCGTTGCAATAATACCAAAGGTAAGATCAAAGCGGAAAACATCGCGATACTGCTCGGCCGCAAAATAGCCCCAAAGCTTTGAAATGCCAAACAAAAGGATCATTGCGCCCACAAAAAGGCTGAGCGCCAGCGTGGTAAGCCCCGGATAGACCGTTAAAATAATGCCGATCAACAGCATTACGACCGAAGCGCCGATATAACCCGACTTGATAGTGCCTACTTTTTTCATAATTGCAGCAACCTTTCAAAAAGAAAAATTGGATTTGCGGTTCGGCACAACGCGCATCGACGTTTATCAGCCCAAATCAGCCAAAGCCGAGCTTGCTGCGACCGACCACCTTTGTTTTTATTTTATCACACCTTCGGCCAAAATAATAGTATATTTTGTAAATAATTCCGGCGCCGCTAAAACATAAGAACTCTGCAAAAATCGAAGGGCGAACCGTACCCTCGGCGGCTCGCCCTCTCTTTTTCGCTCGGCACCGCAAGTTTACGGCACCGCGCCGAAAGATATTTTACTTGAATGAGATCTTCATTATTTCGCCTTGGATCTTTTGCCAAAGCGCAGACCCACGAACGCTGCTGCAATCATGAGCGAAAGCACTGCGGCCGCGCCGGTAGCAGTTTCACCGGTTGCCGGTGTACCACCGTTGCCGTTACCATTTGTGCCGTTTGTGCCGCCGTTGCCGGCGCCAACGCCGATTACAACAAAGTTCATGTCATCGACATTATCCATGCTGAATACCAGCTGACGGTCAATGGCCGCAACGTCTATGCACTCGGACAGATTGCCGGTTGCATCTTCCTGATATACTAAGAAATCAGAGAAGTTGTCGTACATATCGTCGGGCATATTCATGGTAATGGTTGCAAGCTCGCCGTCCTCACGATCCACCGGCGCACCATCCTTCGTTACCAGCGATACATTGTAACGGGTAACCAGATTGTGGTCGGGGTTGTAGGCCATGAGAGTCTCGCAGGTTTCCACGGAGATATACTCTGTATCATTGCGTGCGGTGAACTTCGCGCCTACCGGAATCTTGGACTGCTCAAAACGCAGGGAGAACAGGCCGTCGGTCGTGTGGATCGAACGCTTGTAGATCTCTTCCGCTTCCAGCTCTTCCTCTGTCTTAGTGTCGTCCAGGTTACCTTCCTTGAAGTTCTCAAGCTTGCCGATCTGGCTCCAGTAAACATCGTCACTGGTGGTCATTTCAAGCAGTGCAAACTTGTTGTCGGTAGTTTCACTCCAGGAAGACTCGGTAGCGTATACACGACCACTCAGCTCGTAAGAATCGCGGTACTTGATCTTGGTACGCTGTGAAGCGTTACCGATACCACAGGTGTTGGAGCCGGCCGGCTTCTTGAACGAAACCAGAATGGAACGTCCGCCGAGATCCGTTACAACATTGCCGTAAATGTCAAGGAATTCAAGCTTGTAGGTCTTCTTGCCCACAACCTTGTTCTGAGAAGCTCTCAGCGAGCTCATCTGCCAGTTGGTAACCTTTTCGGGGGTTACACGAATGGCCTGAGCGTCGGTGAACACGTCGGTTTCGTCAATACGCTGAATGGAAACCTCCATGCCGGTCTTCTTATCGGAGAAGGTGATCAAACGCTCGTCGTCCACGGAGGTGTTCATGCCGTTTACCTTTGTACCGGTCAGAACAATGTCGGCCAGTGTGTGAACGATCATGCCGGTGCCGTCGTTGTTCTTATAATACTTGTTCTTTGCAAAGTCAACCATTTCCACGCGGAAGTAACGGGTCATGATCGGTCGGATCTGTCTTGAGATGGAGTAACCCTTCACGTCCTTGGTGGTAAAGGTAAAGAGCGGTTTTGCATCGGCCGCTTCCACAGCTTCCGCCGTGTCGCCAACATAAACATTCATCTTGGTCGGCCAGTATTCCTGGAAGTTGTTCAAAAGGTTCAACGTGATGTTGGAAATCGTCTTAAAGCCGCCCAACTGAAGGATCAGGTTGTACTTATCCTTGCCGACGATACCACCGGGCAGTGTGATGTAGGTAGTGCGGTCGTTATCCACTGCATAGCCGAGTGTATCCTGATTCATGATCATAAGCTCGGTCTTTTTCTTGGTGGAATCGTATTTTGTTACCGTGATGCTGCTCGCTTCCAAAGAGTTCGTGATGAGTCTTGTCTTCATCTTCTGGTTATCCATAGCGATAACCTCGATATCATTGATTCTCACACTGTCCTTGGTGCCGGCGAACACAAAGCGGACATAACGGGCTTTTACCGATTTCTGGAAGGTCTTGGAGGGCGTGAGCGTGCCGGTTTTTGAGCCGACATTATACGTCCAGACAAGTGAGCTCTCGTCGTTCACCTGCATAAGACCCGTGCCGGCATAGACCTTCATGGTCTTAAAGCCGATGGTGCTGTTGATCAGGGTGTTGATTTTCAAGCCGTTCACGTCAACATCGTTACAGAGGTTGTAGATCAGTTCCAACTGATTGCGGGTGGAACCCTTTGTATTGATGGTGGCGTAGGTGTCGGCATTGCTGTCGGTCATGTTGGCAAGCTCCTGCGGCGTAAGATTCTCGTTGCTGACCTCCGTAAGCTTAGAGCCGTTTCTGAAATAAGCCTCGATCGGCATATTCTCGGCAACATTGGCCGGCGACGGCGTGATCTTTGCCTCTTCACCCCAGGCATACAGCATGGAAACACGCAGGTAGGTGTGCTCTGTGGCAGTGTATACCGGATTAAGAATTCTGAAGCCAATGTAGTTGCCTTTAGGCTGTTTGCCCTCGGGGAATACCACATACTGACCCTTCATGATCTGGGATTCTGCCTCGTTGTATTCGTATGCCATATTTTCGGGCAGGAACAGATCCTCCACCTCTTCAGCCATGTAGACCTGATAATGCGCGGCATAATACGGCGTACTGTCGGAAGAAATACCCTGGAACACAAAGCCGTTCATCTGTGTCAAATCGTATTTCTTGTTGATCTGGAAGATCATGTCATTTACAAAGCCCTGCTTAAACTCGTCATGGTCATCGTGGCTGGAACCGTCGCAGGACTGAAGCAGCTTTTTCCATCCTCGTGCATTTTCGGTAGAGATACCATACTTCTTGCCGTCAATTCTGGCGGTCATTTTTGCCGTTTCCAAAAGACCGTTCGGATGCATGGCTCGAATCTGTGTAAGATCCATGGTTGCAGTGTCCACGGTGCCGTCGGCATTGGCGGTCGGGTCAAAGTCCGGATCCACATAGTTGCCGTATACCGCAAACTGGAACAAACGGGTGTAGATGTTGTTTGTATCTGCGGTAACAATGGCAGATCCCACGCCGTTTTCGCAAACCGGGTTGCACACGCGGATACCCACAAACCGTGCTTTGCCGGAATTCGGATCGGCGTTGTCCTTCAGATGAATGGCGTTGACGCGGTTGGTCCCGCCGGATTTATAGGCTGCCGTATTGTCCACGGTGACATAGAGGTTTTCCTCGTTATAAAGTGAATCAAGGTCGTTGGACAGATACACTTCATACAAACCGGTAACAAGCTCTCTTGACGGATGGTTACCCACAATAAGGTATTCCACATTGGCCTGAGATCTGAGGTCGTACCAGATCTTTAAGTATTTTTCGCCGTTGTTCTGGTAGATCGGCTTGCCGACAGCAGCATTCCATTCCGCAAACTCAATGCCGGAAATCTCGGTCTCGGTGGTGAAGTTGCCGTCAACCAGATGTTCTTCATGCCAACCGCTGACAGGGATCTGCTGTGAGTCCGCGGTAATCTCTCCACGCATTTTGGTCTTCAGCGGCTTTGAAAGGTTCTTTAAGCCATTGAGCGATACGCCCAGCGGCAGGTTGGCAGAGGAGCTGTTCTTGACCTTTTCATTGGTTACCGGATCGTCCACGATTGAGCCAAACGCGGCAATCTCGCAAAAACGCGGATAAAAGTTGTGGGTGTTGGCCGTGATAAATTCGTCGGTCAGTTTTAATTTTGCCGGGTCGTGATCTAAGCACGGGTCAACCACACGAACGCCCACATAGCGGATATTGTCGATCGTATCGCCGAGCGATACGAGCTGTGCTCTTGCGCCGGTGGTGTTTTGCACTTCTTCCACAAGATTTTCATCACTGTAAAGGTTGGTGACGTCGTTCGCGGCGTAAATGTAGTATTTCGCAGTACGAAGCTCGGTGGAAGCGTGATGTGCAATATAGAACCGGTCAATGGTGGCAGTACCCAAAAGCTCAAACGTAAAGTCGGTGTGAACGGTGCCATCGTTACGGAAGGTGATCTTTTTGGTGTTGCTGTCATAGTTAAAGTAGTTGATCGATTGGTTGCCGGTGTAATAACCGCCGTCATTTGCATTGTTGTTGGTCAGAAGGTCGATCGGACCGCCTGCCACAACGTGCTTGTTGGCGGTGTCGTCATACGTAATAACAGAGGCATATTTTCCGCTCAAAACGTTCGTGCCGGCCGGAATCGTGGTGTCAGTGTCAATGGTCTCATTGGATAAAACACCGGCTGTGCCGTACACGTTGAATTCATAAAGACGCGGATATACGTTCACCCAGTTGTTGCCTGCACCCTCAGGATAGCAGGGCTTGGTAATACGCATGGCAAGATATTTTGCCTGAATGGGTGTATTGAAGGTGTAAAGCTGTGCTCTGGAGCGCTGATCGTTGGAGAAATCATAAACAAGATTTTCGCTGTTGAAAAGCGTATCCTTATCGCCTGAAGCGTACAGCTGATATTCTGCGGTAACCAGCGCTCTGTCCGGATGGCCGTAAACAAAGACTTGCGAAATATCACAAGTACCCTTTAAGGTATGGATAATATCCATGTAGCGGTTGGTATAATAAACAGTTTTGCCGCTGTCATTCTTATAAGCAAACTGGGCAACATCCTGCGTGAACTGCTTATTGTCGTCGTCGATAATACCGTCTACCAAATAACTGCTGTTCCCAGCCTGAGTGGATTTGTAGTCCGTGCCGTCAAAGAACATCTTGGTGGTGTCACGTACCAGGGAGGTGCCCGACGGAACCGCCATACTGGTGGCCTCGGTCAGAGTAACATTGTTGCTCTCGTCGATCGCTTCGCCGTATACGCCGAAGTTGTAAACACGCGGATAAATCACGCTGGCGTTGTAGCTGGAAGAGAAGTCCGCAACATTGTTGCTGGTGGTCGCCGCTGTAATGCGCACGGCCACATACTTTGCAGTATAACCCGAAAGGGTGTAGTGCTGCGTTCTGTTCTTTTCGGTATTGTTGTAGGTGTAAAGGAGGCTGGAATCATCAAACAGTGTTTCCTGGCTGTTGGAAGCATAAAGCTCATAAGAGGACTTCCAGATATTGTCCTTGTGACCCACAAACACAATGTCGGAAAGCTTGGTTTTGGATTTTAAGGTGTAGATAATGTCGAAATAAGCGGAACCGTCGGTATAAACCTCGGAAAGCTTGCCGGCGGCATCGTCTGCTGCAAATCTGGAGCCCCAGGCTTCGGCCTCGCCGGTGGCTTTGGCGTCGGTCAGCACTTCAAAAACGTTGCGTTTTTGGCCGGCGGCGTCCACGGAGTTGGTGCCCATGTTGCACATAACAGCCGTTTCTGCGCCGTGCGCTTTGTAGCTGTAATTTACGCCTGCCGCCACAGAAGGATTGGTGGTAACCTCGCAGGAGGCAGCATTGCTGTCAAGGACCTTTACAATGCCTTTCTGCTCCGCTTGCCCCTCGGTGCCGTAAACCGCAAAGGCGGCCAGACGGAGGTATACGGTATCCGGATTGGCGGATTCCCAACTCTTGTTATAGCAAACATCAGAGGTTTTCAAAGCAACAAAACGTGCCTTGACCGCCGTTTTTAAAGAAACAATCTGACGCAGGAATCCGTCGGTCTTTACGTCGGCCACAAGACTCGTGTCCTTATAAAGATCCTCTTTTTTCTCTGCGGCATAAAGCTTGAAGGAGCCCAAACGAATGTTCCGGTTCTCATGGTTGAACACTAAGAAGTCCTTCACATTGTTGACCTTGCCGAAATCATAAAGAATCTCGTTATAAACGCCGTCGGCCTCGGTGTACCATTTTAAAGTCCCATTCTCTTTATAGGTCATGGGGCACTCGTTGCCGGTGTAGAAGTCGTTGCCGGTATCGGCATTGCTCAGTTTTAAACCGGTCATAGATTTCACAGTTTCGCCGTTTACATAAGTAACGGTCGGATCAAACGTGCTGAGCTTTGTGCCGGTGGGCACAGTGGATTTTTCGTCGCTCGTTAAGGTGTATTTTGCGTCGGGATCCTCGGAGCTGCCGGAGCTCTCGCCGAAAATATCCAGCTCGTTAAAGCGAACGGTGGAATAGTTGTAATCGAAAGTAAACAGAGAACGATCAAAAAGCGGATTGGTAACACGCACGCCGATATAAGCCTTTTTCAGACCGGCCTTATCGTTCACCGTGAAGACCTGGCGTTGTTCACCCTTGGTGTTTTTAAAGCTGCCGATCTTGTTCTCGGCATTGTAAAGGGTGGCTGCGTCGTCGCCGGCATAAAGCTCATAAGCGCCGGTGCGAAGCGTCTTGTCGCCGTGGTTTACCACTAAGATCTTTTTAACCGTAGAATCCGGATGCACCGTGTAGGTGAAGTCCATGTAATAGCTGCCGTCATTGTGGTAAGTACCGTCGGCATCAATGAACGTGCAGCTGTTTTTATCGTTCATGAAGTCCGCGCCGTTCGCGTTGTCGGTCTTACCGTCGATCAGCTTTGCAGGGGTGGTGTAGCGCTCGGTTTTCACACCTTGTTTGTAGAATTTTGCTTCAATCTTATCAGAAACGGAATTGCCGATGTCTTGAGGAATGGTGCCGTCGTCGGACGAAGCGACCGAAAGCACCTCCTTGGTTACCGTACCGTAAACATTGAATTCCAGAATGCGCGGATAGATCTGGTTTGCGCCGTACTGTGCAACAAAAGCTTCGGTCCATTCGCAGCAGGGGTTATAAACCCGCATACCCACAAACTGAACGCCTTTCAGCGCGCCGTCTTTCACGTGGAAATCCTGAACCTGATCCTTGTTTGCGTTGGTGTAGGTATAAACCAGGCTTTCGCGGTTAAAGAGTTCCTCCTCTGTAGTCGCCGCAAAAATCTCATAATAATAGGTTCTGAGCTCCGGTGTACTGTGGTTCACAACCAAAATATCTTCCACCGTGGTGGTGCCTTCCAGCGGAAGAACCAAGGACATCCAGCGCTTGGAGCCGTCGATATATCTTTCGCCGATCGCGGAGAAAGATTTTTCACCCGGTTCGTGTCCGGCTGCAATGTCATAGAACGGAACAGAAGAATAGTTGGTTTCAAATTCCGATGAAAAATTGTTGTCGTTGAGATTGCTCAAACGGGGGCTGCCCTGGAAAAATTCCTTGTCGCCGTTGCCGTCGCCTTTGTTGAAATAGGCTTTGACGTTGCCGGCGGTGGTGACAACCTTATCTTTTTTAATGTTGCTGTAATCCGTGTAGACCGTAATATCGCCACTGCTGACAGCTGCGCTGGACATCAGTGAAAATACGCCGGAAAAAGCGGAGATAACAATCATCATGGAAAGCGCTAAGGCCGTGATACGACCGGTCATTTTTTTGTAATTTCTCATTCGTTATCCCCTCCTTTAGCTAATGTGAATGATCGCGGTAGCATAGCGGTCGCCGGCGGTGCCGTTGATGGTGCAGCGCAGTGCAACCACCTCGCCCGATTCAGCGTCGGCCGCCGGGGTGTAGGTCATTACGCCGCCGTCGGAAAGATTCGTGCCGTTGGTAATGGTACCAAGATCGGCGCCGTCAATCTTTTCTTTGGCCACGCGCTTATACTCCAATTTCTTTGACAAGTCTTCATACTTCACCGCGCCGCTGTAGCGTTTGATCTCCCAGCTTACGGTATCGCCCGGCTCGCAGTCGATCAGCTTTGCTTTAATCTTCGCAACGTCATCCTTCTGGATCTCAAAGCTGGCAGCAACCTCGTTTGTAACGTCGGTATAAAGCTCTACCTGCTTTAAGGGCTTAATGGTGGTGAAGATATACAGGCCGTAGTCGCCGTCCAGTTCATAGCTGAAAGACTTGCCGATATTTTGAAGCTTGTCATAAAGCGCCGGGATGGTGGCGTTGGCGTCCTTTTTAATGTTGTTGTAATCGAACTTGTAAACATACAGCGTTCTGCCGCCCAGGGATTCTGTGAGAGAAACACGCAGGTCTTTCACTTTAAGGTTATCCTCAGCCTCGATCATCAAGGAGAAGTCGCTGTGATTCTCCGAAGTGAACGCTGTGCCGCGGATATCGTTGCCCGTCCAGGAAATATCCTGCACGTTTGCGTGGCGCGGAATGTAGTTGTTCATCATCGCTTCTTCATAATAGCTATATTGAACCTGCTTGGAATTGGTCGGGTTGGTCGGCAGGATCCAGGAGGAGAATTCGCCGTTGGCCGGGTTAAAGAACAACGGATCCAACAGGAAGTTACCAACGAACGACCACTTGAACGCACCGTGAACACCGGCATTGGCGCAGGCGGTTAAGAACGAAGCGATTGTGCCGTTCCATCCGGCATATTTGTTGTCCCATCTGTAATCTTTTTCGATATCCTTATCACAGGCATAGTACTCTGTGATGTAGCAAGGATGATCGGAATACCAGTTGGAAACAAAAATATTGGTTTTGAACAAAGACTCATAGTTCGAGGCGGAATCCATGCTGTCGTGGTAAGAATCGCTGTCGTTACTATAGCGGTAATAGTGGAAGGTGTAAACGTCCACTGCGTCGGAGGCGTATTTTCTGAGATAGGGGTTCACATACTGCTCGGAGGTGTAGTTCATGTTGTTTGAGCAATCGGCGCCCCAAATGGTAACGTCTTTCAAATCGGCCTCTTTTGCAAACGCCTTTTTACAAGCGCGTGCCATCATGGCCCAATAGGTGCATTTGTCACCAATGGTAACATAGTCCCAGGAACCGTTATAGCTCTGGCTATCGGCGCGGTCGGGTTCGTTGTAGAAAGCCAGGGTCTTGAAGTTGGTAAGGCCAACCTCGTTGCGGCAATATTTATAAAGCGCAACAGCAGCTTTGGCATAAGCGTCCAGATCTCTCGGCGCAGCGATCTGCGGACGGGAGGGCTCGGAACCGAACCAGGCCTGAATACGGGTGCCGATCTTCCAACCAAAGGCTAAATAAACCTCGGTATCGGCCTCGTCCAACATCTTCCAGTAGTCAATGGCGGACTGCATGGCTTCGCTGTCAAAATCGTAAACGCCTTTATAATAATTCTGATAGTCGGGGTTCTTATCCCAATCTACATCGTATTTTTCGTAGTCATCACCGGCTTCGTCGGTGATCATCCAGTCGATTTGGAACCAGGAACGGGCATAGCGGCCGGCAATGTCATTAAAACGCTTGCCGTCCAGCTCCATGTAAGCGTCACTGGTCTTATCGTACTGCTGAGAAAGCAGTGTTCCGTGGGTGGGATACACGTTACAGTTCAAACCGTTAAAATCGGTGTAAACAACGCCCTGCTTGGAGTTGTTGATCTTGACCTCGCGCTTATTCGAGGCAACAGCTTTACCGGCCATCTGAATGATTGGATCGTAAGTGATGGTTTCATTATCAATGTCGTCCGGGGTGTCTAAATCGTCGCCGGGGTCGTCGTCACCGTTGTTGTCGGGGTCGTCATTGTCGGCATTATTGAGCATAACGCCGGTGCTGAGGTCTCCGGTAACGGCAGTGGCACCGCGGAAGCTTGCCGTGGGATCTTCCTCGGTGGGGTCAACAATGGGTTCGTCCGGGTCTTCAACATCACCGTCGTCCGAAGCATCCGTAGGTTCGGAATCCGGCTCAGACGGCGCTTCAATCGATGAAACCTTGGAAGATGATGTTGTGTTTGGCGTTTTGTTCTTTTTGCAGGAAACCATGGACAGCACCATGGCAGCCGCAAGCAAAAGAGCAAACAAGCGTGATAGCGTTTTCTTCATCTGCTTTTCTCCTTTTCTTAAAAAGAATATCGAATGTTTGATAAAAGCCTACCTATTATAATTATATTATATAAGCCGGCCTGAAAGCGCCGTGGCGCCTTCACAAAAATCGGTGTTTTGAATTCTGCCGCCTGACCTGCAACATTTATTTATTCAATACACCTCACGTACTCTCGAATTTATGTAACAGTGCTCCGTTTTAAGACAACGGTTTTAAAAATGATACAAATAAAAAAATCAAAGAAAACCGCAATTCTCAATTTTTCGCGCAGTATTACATCATTGAGTATCTATGATTATATCATGTTTTCAAAGAAATTCCTACCGTCAGAATTTACAATAAATTAATAAATTTTTTGTAAGTATTAACAATTTCCCTTGCACTATTTATACTTTTCAACGATAAATTTATACAATATCACTACAAAATGTCCGAGTATGAAAAACTCGGCACCTTTCAAAAGACAATTCTAAAAAAATTGCAAATTGCACGGCAATTGGGTGGCTGTAAATTTGCACATTTTTAAGGAACAGGCAATCCATGATCTTTTCGACCGTCCCTTCGTTTTTTAGGTGATGTGATGAGAGACGGTAATTGAATGCGAACAGGGTGGGCTGAGCGGTGAACTGCGCGCGGTGCTGAATGAGTGATCGCGCGACCGGGCTTTGTGCGCTTTTGCGCGCCGCGTCGCCTTGAAAAGGCGACGATTCCACCAAGGAACGCGAAAACAAGGATTTTGTTTCCGCGTTCCTTGGTGGAATTACTTCAGCGGATCGCGTCGGCCTTTCGGCCGCCGCGATCCGCTGAAGTGCGGCGCGCAAAATTCCGGAAAACTTCCCCGCGCGATTTCCGGCTTCTGCCGCGCGCGAATTTTCCGGTGGCTTCCCCACGAAATTTTCCGGCTTCTACCGCGCAGAAATTTTCCGGTAACTTCCCCTTCAAAATCTTTTAACCCTGCCGCGCGACTTTTTTCAAAGAACTCCCACTCTCGGCTTGCAATCAGCCTTGCAAATCTCCAAAAACTTTCCCCACGCGGCTACTCAAAATTTACCGCGTAATTATCCAAAAGCGCTCCACCCTCTTAACTTGCAACAAACCGCGCGAAGTTTTCAAGAACCGCCCCCCCGACACGCGACTGCTCCAATGTTTCCGCGCAAATTTTTCAGTAGTTTTCAAGCCGCGGCCGCTCCGTTTCCCGTGCAAATCCCCCGCTGCGTCCGTTTGTTTGTTTGTCTTGGATTCCCCTGCGCGCAAACTCCAAAAAATTGCTGCGGTCTGCTCCGGCTCTCCCCTGCCGCAAGCACAAAATTCCGTTGTATAAAGCTGCCGTGGCAAAATTTTGGCAATTGCGACAGCGCACCAACAAATACAGCGCACAAACAAATCCGGTAACTGCGGCGGCGCAGTTTTCCCAAGCCCCCACCGCCGAATGAGCTTTCCCGGCCGCGCGCAAATCTCAAACCCTCTCTACAAGCGGCCGCCGGTCAAAATTTCCTACCAAAAGATGCTGCTACCTGCCGGCCAAAACCGCCAAAAAGCCACTGTCGATCGGCCAAAACCGCGGCGCTGATTCAGCAACTGCGGCAACTGACATAAAGAAGCCGTCCATCCGCAGATAATCAACAAATTCTGCCGGATTGTCCGCTTTTTCGTCCACTGCCGAATTGCCAAAAGGCCTCCGCCGCGGCGGAGGTCTTTTCCTTTTTTACACGCAATAAAACCCTTTATAAAATACTACCGCCCGACGTTCGGGAGGTCCACGTTCCGAACGTCGGGCGGTATGTCATAAAGACAAATATCTGCTTGACAAAATTTATAGTTGGTTGAAAGGACAATCCTTTAATAAATCATCAGGAACCGTGAGTTCTGTGATAAATTATCTTAAAAATTATTCTTCGTCGCCAAAGGGATCGGTCACGGTGTCCTGATTAAAGAAACCGGAGAGATCCAAAATGCCAGCGCAGAAGCTCTGTGTTAATTCGCTTACAACGGTTACCGTTGGAGAAACGTACATTTTTTTCATGTTCAATTCCTCCTTTATTCGCCGAATACGAGAACTGCTGCGTCACTGTAAACGGTGGTACCGTCGCTGAAGGTCACATAAGCTTTTGCAACACGGGTAACGGTCTTTTCAGTGGTGATACCAAGCATACGACCCATGAAGTTTGTGTAGCCCTTGTCGCTCTTCACCTCGGCAAACTTTTTACCGGCAGCAGAGAGAGTATCCTTGGTCCATTCGGTATCCTTCACGGTGTTGTAGGTGGTACCGGAAATAAAGATCACACCCATGCCGGTGATGGTCTTGCCGGAAGCATTTGCATGAACAAATACGTTCATTGCATTCTTGCCGCCGCTTACGGATTTTGTAGCCTTAACAATGCTGACGGAAGTATCGGCAGGAGCAGCTTCGGTGGAAGCTACAATGTCCATATCGCCGCATACATAAACTGCAGCCGTAGTGCCAACGCCCAAAATCGCGCCGCCGGTTGTTTTGAAGTGCGTAGCGCCCGAATCCTGAAGCTCCAGACGATCGTCAAAGTTCTTCGTGAGCGTATCAACGCGATTATCGGTGTAGGTCACCTTCACCGTGTAGGTAGTGGCAGTGTCTTTTTCATAAATCGGCGTAACGGTGAGGTCCTCGGCGATTGCGCCGGTAATATCATCAGACCAGTTACCGGTGAAGTTGTAGCCAAAGATCTCGGGAACAGCTGCTTTTGCGGTGTTAATCTGATCCGCAGTCAGGGTAGCGCCCGGAACCACGTCGAACGCTTTAATGGTGTTCCCCATCATGTCAAGGAAGGTAACCGTTTTGGTTTCAACCTTGTTGCCGAATACGTCGAGGTGGCACATTCTGGCGTAATCACCGTTGTTGTAAATACTTGTGCAGGTGTTGGTAAGACCGCAGATAATGCGGAAACCAACGTATTTTGCACGAATGGTCTTGATAGCATCTAATACAACATAGTTGCCGATGTTATAATAATCGGTAGAGGTAACCACTGCATTATCGGTAAACAGATCGTCCACACTGTTTGCGAAGGAAACTCTGTAGTGATAAACGGTGTAAACCGATTCGGTGTGGCCGTAGAATGCCAGCTTGTTTACATCAACCACGCCGCCGAGATCGTAAACGATGTCGCCGTACTGCATGGATTCATCGTCATAAATGCCGCTGACAGCGTCAGAACCTTCGGACGGTCTTTGTGCAAAGAACAGCTGGCCTTCGCCGATTAAGATATTACCGTTGTTTACGCCGGTGGTATCGGTCAGGGTCCTTACGGTGACGTCTTCTTTGTCGCCGCAGACAATGTTCATGGTCTTCGGCTCATTAACGCCCTTATATTTGTTGATATAAGCAGTCTTTGCGGGGTTCTTGTCGCCGATCACGCTTTTGGTGATGTCTACCTTCTGCTGATAGTCGTCAACGGTGCCGTTATAAGAGGTGGCAAAGAAGTTGTCGTCCTCCACGGCATAGCCGTAAACATTGAACTGTAAAAGACGAATGTAGCGGTTTTCCCAGTTTGCGGCATTTTCGTTTGTAGTTGCAACGCAGTACGGGTCGTAAATACGAATGGCAACATAGCGTGCATTGAGGTCGCCCTTGTTTCTGGCGGTGAGCAGCTGGCGCTGTGTTCTGGTGGAGTAGTTTTTCAGGGTGTATAACGGTTCGTCATACAAAGTTGCAAGGTCATTGCCGGCAAAGATCCGATAATAACCGGTGCGAAGAACATCGCCGGCATGGTTTAATACCAAAATCTGCTTAATGTTTTTCGGTTTGTTGAAATCATAACGAATGTCGGCATAGGCTTCACTTTCAGTGGTGTATGCCTTGTCGTTTGCATTGTTACTGAACAGATGGTGGGTCACACCGTCGATCAACGCATTACCGAACATAAATTCGCCGGAATCGGAGTTGTTATAAAGGTTTGCCAAGCCGGACGGCTCATATTTTGTTACATCAAAGCCTTCGGAATTGGCGCTCCAGGCAGAAACGATCGGAGAAGATTTTACCAAAGAGGCCGCAGTGTCAATACCGTCGAAAGCTTTACCGCTTTCAGGGGTATTTTCCGTTACGGTGTAAGGAAGTTCTTTCTGCGTGCCGAAGATCTTCAGCAAGGAAATACGCGGCTGGCAGATATAGTCCTCCTTGATTCTGTCAACGCCGTTGGTGCCCTTGCCAACCGGATCATAGATCACCAATGCAAAATATCTTGCAGTGATACCTGCGTCGGAATGGAATACCTGCAAAGACTCTTTGTTGGTGTTGCAGAAGGTTGCAACCTTGCTATCAGCCTTAAAAAGATCCGATCTTACTTCGGATGCAAAAAGTGCATAGTAACCGGTGGTGAGCCATGCCTCGCCTGATCCCTGAGAGCCTAAAACAAAGTCGTAAACCGTGGCGGTGGAACCAAAGTCATAATAAAGAGAGAATGCGTGTGCAGTGGTTTCCTCCGTGTCCTCGGGGAGATACTGCTTGCCGCCGGCTTCAGTCACTGTGTAGAAACCGACGTCATCACGACCGTAGGTCTGGATGGTGCCGGCAGAATCCTTTGTCCAGAACGACGGAACGCTTAAGTTCTGGGTAACAAAGCCCTTGGAGATTCTTGTGTAGGTGTAGTCGCTGCTCGGATAAACAGTGGCTTCCTTCAAGGTGGTTTCGTCGCCGATGCCTAAGGAATGTGCCGTGTTGAAGCCCGCGCCGTATGCGGCAAACGGAATTGTCTGAGCATTCAGCTGTCTGTAGCCTTCAACATTGGATGTGGGGTCGGCATATTCAGCTTCATTGCTGATATTCGATGATGTAACCGTCATTTTATTGCCGGTTTCATCAGCAAAGGCGCTGATGCCAAGGCAAGAAAACATGGTTGCAATCATTGCTAATGCCAAAACCCATGACAGAATTCGTTTTTGCATAATCTTTCCTCCTAAAAAAATTTTATCTGCTAATTCATTATAGTACAAGGTCAAGCAAAATTCAAATAATCCAAAAAAATTTGTAATATCATACAATTGAAGCTTTTAATTTTTGTGCGGTTTTGCCATGTTATGTATTTTTACGCGTCTTTTTTAGATATTTTCCAAAGAAAGTCCAAATAATTCCAATTAAAAACTACAAATTTGCAGTAAGAAAATACAAATTTTAAATTCAAAATTTTTACAAAAATTCAACTGTTTAAAAATTGAGGTGTTACATTGCGTTTTTGCCGTTGTCGATAGTGTTTTTGCTTGTTATCAGAGGTCTTTTTTGGGGACGGTGGTGCAGATTCGGCCGATTTTATAGGTTTTGGCGCGCGGGATTTCGTTGGTGGTCGCGCGATTAGGTGAGTGCGCTTTTGCGCGCCGCGTCGCCTGAAAGGCGACGCGCAAAATTCCCGAAAACTTCGCCGCGCGATAAAGCCGATTCCTCCGCGCGAAATCTCCGCCGCGCCACTGCACAAATATCCCTGCGCGCATGTCTTTTAAAAAAATTCGCTGCCGTTTTTGTTTTTTATCTATCAGGCAGCAAACCCACGTCGATCTTTCTTCAAAAAAACGCGCTGCTGAAAGTGTTCACTTTCAGCAGCGCGGCCGAATTTTATGGAAAATTTTTCCTATATTATATATAGGTGCTGCGGCATGGCCGCCAAACCGGCGGCAAAGATCAAGCCGGAATTAAACCACACCGTGCCATTTCATGGCGTCGGCAACCTTTAAAAAACCGGCAATGTTTGCACCGGCAACCAAATTGCCGTCCATGTGGTAGGTCTTTGCGGCAGTGGCGCAGTTATGGTAAATATTCACCATAATGTCGTGCAGTTTTGCGTCAACCTCTTCAAACGTCCATGAATAACGCATGGAGTTCTGCGACATTTCAAGCGCAGAGGTAGCAACGCCGCCGGCATTGGCCGCCTTTGCAGGGCCGAACAGGATCCCGGCGTTCTGGAACACGGCGATCGCTTCGGGCGTAGAGGGCATATTTGCACCCTCGGCCACGGCCATCACACCGTTTTGAACCAAAGCCTTGGCGCTTTCTTCGTTGATCTCGTTCTGTGTGGCGCAGGGCAGCGCAATGTCGCACTTAATGGTCCAGATACCGGAGCAGCCCTCGTGATATTCCGCATTCGGGTGATCCTTTACATATTCCTTGATTCTCTTGCGCTCGACCTCTTTCAGCTGTTTTACAGCCTTTAAGTCCACGCCGTCTTTATCATAAATATAGCCGTTGGAGTCGGACAAGGCAACCACCTTGCCGCCAAGCTCGGTAGCCTTTTCGGTGGCATAAATGGCAACATTACCGGAACCGGAAACAACCACCGTCTTACCCTCAAAGGAGGTGCCGGCATCTTTTAACATTTCCTTGGTGAAATAGCAAAGGCCGTAGCCGGTGGCTTCGGTTCTTGCCAAAGAGCCGCCGTAGGAAAGGCCCTTACCGGTCAGCACGCCGGTGAACTCGTTTCTAAGGCGTTTGTACTGGCCGAACAGATAACCGATCTCGCGGCCGCCCACGCCGATGTCGCCGGCCGGAACGTCGGTATCGGCACCGATGTGCTTGGAAAGCTCGGTCATAAAGCTCTGACAAAAGCGCATGACTTCTGCATCGGACTTGCCCTTGGGGTCGAAATCCGAACCGCCCTTGCCGCCGCCGATGGGAAGCCCCGTTAAGGAGTTTTTAAAGACCTGTTCAAAGCCTAAGAATTTGATAATGCCCTCGTAAACCGACGGGTGAAAGCGCAGGCCGCCCTTATAAGGACCGATCGCGCTGTTGAACTGCACGCGGAAACCGCGGTTTACCTGAACCTTGCCGTTGTCGTCCACCCACGGCACGCGGAACTTGATGATGCGCTCCGGCTCCACGATTGACTCAATGATACCGGCCTCTACATATTCGGGGTGTGCCTCGATCACCGGCTCCAGAGATTCCAAAACCTCGCGCACGGCCTGATGAAATTCCGGCTCGCCGGGATTTCTTTTCTCAACGCGTTCCATAAGATCGCTGAGATATGCACTTTTAAAACTCATTTTTTCTCACCTTTTCTATTAAAATTGTGGTATACTGAAAGAAACAACTGCAACTTTGAGCAACCTTTTACCTATATATTATAGCATTTTTTAAAACGCATGAAAAGCGGTATTGAGAATGTTTTACTTTTTGTTCATTTTTTAGGTAATTTTAAAGCTTCGGTTAATATTGTTATTTTATTTTCGGCAAGCGGCCGCAAAAGAGCGGCAGTTCGCTTAACAATGGAAAGGAAGACTGCAAATTATGGTGCCACAAGATGAAATTTTCTGCTGTCCGAAATGCGGCGGCGCGCTGTTTTCGGTGGGCGGTGCGCTGAAATGCTTTGCGGGTCACAGCTACGACAGGGCAAAGCAGGGCTATGTAAATTTAAGGCTCAGCCAGCAATCCTCCAAAAAGCGGCACGGCGATGATCGGCTGATGGTGCTTGCAAGAGAGCGGTTTTTAAATGCAGGATATTACGCGCCGCTGCGGCAGAAAATTTATGAAACGGTGGCGGCCTGCCGCCCCGAAACACTGGCGGACGCCGGATGCGGCGAGGGGTACTACACCGCGTATTTGGAAGCACGGCTCCCCAAAACTAAAATTGCCGGCATGGATATTTCCAAAGACGCGCTCAAAGCGTTCGGTCGGCGGAATACTGCGGTGAAGCTGGCGCTGGCAAGCGTGTTTGATATGCCGCTCAGAAGTGCCTCCTGCGATATGATCCTCTGCGTTTTTGCGCCGGACAGCGCGGAGGAATTCCAAAGGGTGCTAAAGCCTCAGGGAAAGCTTTTGCGCGTGCTGCCGGGGGAAGACCATTTATTCGAGCTGAAAAGTGCGATCTACGAAAGACCTTACAAAAACCCCGCACCGTCAAAACTTTTAAAACTTCGGCTTTTGAAGGAAGAAACGCTGAGGTTTCAATTTACGCTGAAAAACACGAAAGAGATTGCCGATCTCTTTTGCATGACGCCGTATTTTTACAAGACCGGCAAGGCCGACCAGGAAAAGACGAATAAGCTCAGCACGCTCACGGTGACGGCCGATTTTTGCCTGCAATTATATGAAAAGGAAGAAGCCCCAACGCTTTAAAAGGTCAAAGCGCGGCCGGTTTCTTTGAAAAAATGCCCCTTACAGCAAAGAAAAAATCCCGCCGACGGCGAAATTGTGCGTTTTTTAAAGCACGCGCCGAAAAGCCGAGCGGCAGGCCAAAAGGCCCGCCGCTCGGTGGCGCAAAACGCATTTTTTGAAAGGTGGGCCGAGCGAAAAAATCAAGGCTCGGGCGCGGTTTTTGGGATTTCTCAAACCTTCACTGCGCGGATTCAAAAAATTGCGTTTTGCGCGCTTCGCGGCCGCCGAAATTTCGGCGGCCGCGAAGCCTTTTCGGCGCGCGTTCCCCGCGCGCCGCTTGAAATTTTTTGGTTTTGTTTTTTTCTTTGCCGCAAGGGGCGTTTTTTGAAAAACCGTCAGCCGCAGCATCTTCTTTCGGCCGCGCAACTTCAAAGTTGATCTTTTTAAAACCAAGTCCCCTTAAAAATCCGGACACCCCTTAAAGCCGCACGCTTTTCGGCTCGGCAAAGCTGCTATAAATATAGCCGGTCTCCGCTTTTTTGTAGGTTCGCACCTTGAAATAATAGGTCTTGCCGTTTTTAAGCCCCGTTGCGGTGAAGGACGGCTTTTTGCCGGAATAAAGCTTTTTATATTTCCCGTTTTTCGAGGTTGCCATATAAACATGGTAGCCCGAAGCGTCCTTCGTGGGTTTTAAACTGAGCTGTACGGTTTTTGCCTTTTTGTTGGCTTTCAGCGTGGCCGTGGTGCCGTAAATTTCGGTGTTGGTCTTTAAAACCGACGACCAGCCGCTGTAGATCTTCGTTTTGCCCACTTTTTTATAAGACCGCACTTTGTAATAATACTGCGTGCCGGGCGAAAGCTTTTTGTCGGTGTAGGTGTATTGCCAGCGGTTGTCCGTGGAGTAAAGATAGGTGTACTTGCCGTTTTGAGAAGTCGCTCTGTACACCTGATACCGCGTGGCGTAGTCCGAATGCCCCCACTTGATCGAAATAGATGTCCGGCTCTTTTTGGTAGCCTTTGGCGCAGTCGGCGTCTGCGGCACAATATTAAAGCTTTTTGTGTAGCTTCCGGTGCAGTTTTTGCCCTTGCCCTTAATTGTTACCGTTGCCGTGCCGAAATTCACGTTGTTTTTATAAGACACGGTGTAATCGGTGCCGTTTTTCAGCGTCACGCCGGACGGTGTTTTCACTGTGAGCGAAAGCGTGCGCGCTTTGCCCGAATAGACCTTGTTTTTCACGCCGCTTACCTTGGCGTTCTTCAGGTTGAATTTGGAAATTTTAAAGTTGAGCGTTTTCGTGCCAAAGAAATTGCCCTTGCCTTTTACAGTGATCGTGGCCGTGCCCACGTTTTTATTGTTTTTATACGTCAGCGTGTAATCCTTGGAGGACAGCGTTTTGCCGTTGTAAACCGCTTTTACGGCCGGTTTTACAGCGCCGCCGGTGTAGGCCCAATTAGTTGCCAGTGTAAAGGTCGGGCGCGCGATCCAGCGCGGAATCACGCGGAAATATTTCTTTTGCGAAAACTTTCCGGCGTAATTTCCAATGCCGGTGGCCGTAACCGATGCCAGCCCGACATTCACGTTGTTTTCATAGCCCAGCGTATAATCCCGACCCTCGGTGAGCTTCTGCATATCGGCGTTATAATAGCTGTATTTCGGCCGGATCTCTCCGCCTGTATAAGAATAGGATTTATAAGCGTCGTAGGACACATTCATGTCTACATTGCCCGCAATACCGGCCACCTTTCCGTCCGAGCGATACTGCCACAGCTGATATTCGCCGTGGCTTTCGTTCGCCTGGTCGGATTTCGGCCATTTGGCAAGCCACGTGCTGCCGACAGCGGCGATCTTTGCGCGATCCAGCTTTTTATTGAACCAGTCCTCGCTGGCATAAACGCCGCTTTCATAGCCGGCTGCCTGCACGGTGTTCATAAAGGCGACGCACATATCGGTGCGCACCTTGGTGGTGAGCTTTTCCTGATAATCGGGATCTTCAATGTCAAAATAAATGGGGTAGTCAAAATTCTTGCCCTTAATCCACTGCAAAGTCTTTTTTGCGCCGTCGGTCGCCTCTTTCGCATTGACCGAATACGAGTAGACATACGCGCCCACTTTAATGCCCTGCGCCTTGGCGGCTTTGTAGTTTTGCTCAAAGCTCGGGTCTAAAAACGAGCCGTTCGCGTTTTCTTTCCCCTTGGAATTATAAACGGTGCCGACCCAACCGGCGCGCAGGATTACAAATTTGATGCCGTATTCCTTCACTGCCTGCCAGTTGATGGTGCCCTGAAACTGGGAAACGTCCATACCATACTCGCTGATAGCCGGATCGTCTCCGTCCTTTTTCAAAGAGAAGTTTTCCATTCGCCACTGCTGATATAAGTTCCCCTTTTTATAGGTGGTGACGGTGACGTTTGAACCGTTCGATTTGCCGGTGGCATTTAAGCACAAACTCTCATTTGTTGCATTGCGAATGGTATAAATGCCGTTGCCCTCGGCGCTGAAATACCAGCCCTGATATTTTGAACCGTTGCCGTCGTGAATGCTGACGTTGGTATTCGTCTGTGATTTTGCAATGTTTAAATACCGCGCGGTGGACTCCGCCGGCTGTATTGCGTAAAGGCCGCTGCCCTTTGATTTAATCTTCATCACAAGCGCCACGGAATCTTTATTAAAGTTTGCCAATTCAATATTCTGGTAATCCTTATCGGCGTTGTCTTTCAAGCAAAGATATTTCCCCGATGCCACGTTTACAAAATATTTTGTACCGGTGGCGACCGTGTCGTGAGAAACGGCGCGCGCCGTCGGCGAAGCTACACAAAAAACGCTCATAAAAAGAAGCGCCGCCAAAGCTGCCGCAAAAAGCTTTTTTGTTTTTCTCATCGCTTTAAAACCGTCCTTTTTCATCTCTCGGTCATTGTTTGTCCGTTGTTTTTGAAATTTCAGCCGACCGTCGTTTTTTATAAAGTGCCGCTTCCGATTTTTTGGGGGGCATCGGTGTACAGCACAATTTTTTTAAAAGCGTGCGTCGGCCCTCAAAAGGTCCTTTTGCGCCGAAAAAGCCGGCGACGTGTCTTGAAATCAACCATTCATGTTTTTTCGTGACTTTTATCATAACAAATTCCCGCGGCATTTTCAACCCGTACAAACAAAAAAATACTACCGCAGGGAAAATTTTACAATTGGTTTTTCGGCGCAATACAGTTTATGTAAAAGGGGCCTTTTGCGACAGCATTTTACACTTTTCCCCTTTTTGCCGCCCGTTTTCGGCGGACGAATCCGATTTTTGGCCAAAGGTTCGTCGAATGAGCGTTGACCCAAAGTTTGTCTATGTAGACCGATTTTTTGGCCGGTTCTTTGAACCTCCCAAAATACTTTCTGAAACGGCGGCTTCCCCCTCGCGCGCCGTCGCCAAAGGCGACGAAAAAGCCAAAATATTTTATTTTGGCTTAAAGACCGGGGCGTTTTCCCAAAAAAAGGAAAACGCCCCGGTCGCGCGCGAGGAAAAGCCGCCGTTTCAGAAAGTATTCGGAGGTTCAAGCGCTGTTTTTTTGGTAAGTCAGGCAATAAAACCGCCCAGAACCAGCCGAGAGAAAACCGGAAGTCCCCCCTCTCGCGCGCCGCCGCCTTCGGCGAAAATCCCCCCAAAAGCGCCAACAGCGCTTTTGGGGGGATTTAGCGGAGTTTTCCCGCAAAGGAAAAAACTCCGCGCGGCGCGCAGGGGGACTTCCGGTTTTCTCTCGGCCGGTTCTTAATATCTCTTGTTAGGCAAGCGATAATAAATCCAAACCTGTTTTTTGAGTGCGGATTTTCCGCATTGCTGTGTTAAAATCCTCGTTAATCCGAAAATATTCGCTGCGTTTTGTGCCCCCACATTGCAAAAAATCCAAGCACTCAAAAAATCTACAACCTAAAATGAGCGTATTTTTGTGTGGATTTTTATGCGGAGGAAGCAGTAAGGCTAACGCCTTACAATGACGACAAATAGAAATACGCCGAAAATTCTCCGTTTTAGGCAGATTCGGATTGTTATCACTTGCCTAGGCTGACGAGAGTCGAACCCACCTAAAAATTCTCCGCCCGGCGCGGCACATTTCTTTTCGCAAAAGCTTTATTTCGCGGCTTTGGCGATCTCGTCGATCTTTTCGATCTCTTCCTTTGCGAACCGACAGCCTTCGCGCGTCACTTTGAGGTTATCCAGAATCTGCTGCGGTTTTGAAGCGCCGATCAGCACAGAGCAAACCGTTTCGTCCTTCAGAACCCAGCTGAGCGCCATTTGCGCGAGCGTCTGACCGCGTTCGGCTGCGATCTCGTTTAGTTTTCCTGCGGCCGCTACGCGCTTTTCGGAAAGGCTGTTCCGATTTAAAAAGCGGCCGTCGGTCATCACGCGGCTATCGCTCGGAATTCCGTGCAAATATCGGTCCGTCAGCACGCCCTGCGCCAAAGGACTGTACGCGATCACGCCTTTTCCCTCGCTTTTGGCGGCGGACAAAAGACCGTTTTCCTCCACCGTGCGGTCAAAAATATTATATCGGTTCTGATTGATCACAAACGGGCAGTGCAGCTCCTTTAAAATGGCCGCCGCGCGCTGCATTCTTTCACCGTTGTAGTTGGAAAGTCCGGCATAAAGCGCCTTTCCGCTTTTTACAGCGGTATCAAGCGCCAGCATGCTTTCCTCCAGCGGCGTTTCATAATCGGGGCAGTGATGATAAAAAATATCCACATAAGGAAGCCCCAGTCTTTGGAGGCTTGCATCAAGGCTCGAAAGAAGATATTTCCGACTGCCGCCGCGGCCGTACGGCCCTGCCCACATATCGTAGCCGGCCTTGGTGCTGATGATCATTTCGTCGCGATAAGCGGAAAATTCCTCCCGCATAATTTTGCCGAAATTCCGCTCAGCCGCACCCGGATCGGGTCCGTAGTTGTTGGCAAGGTCAAAATGGGTAATTCCGCCGTCGAATGCCGTAAAGCACAGGGCTTTCATGTTGTCGTAGTCGGCGGTGTCGCCAAAATTGTGCCACAGTCCCAAAGAAACACGCGGCAATTTCAATCCCGACGCGCCTACACGGTTATAAAGATCGTTGTCATAGCGATTTTCACTTGCTTTATACATCTTGGCTTTTACTCCTTTGTCTTTTGTTTTTTGTGCTTTTGAAAAGCAGACACCGCCCGGAGATTCTTTAAACGTCCGAAAGCCTACGCATTTTAGCCTGCGCGCCCGATCACTTGCGCTGCGTCCGTCTGCACCCACTTTTCAATTATAGTTTAGCACGCAAAGTGCCACAAAAAAAGTATTTTTTGTGAATTATTTAAAAACTCCCTGCCGATATTGACAATCCGTCCGGCGGCTTTTATAATGAAGAACAATCCATGTACTGCACCCTGCTTGCGAACAGGATCGGGATGAACGGCAGACAAAGAGCGGCTTTTCTTCGGCCACAAAAAAATGCTTTGAGGTGACGCTTTGTGGGAAAATTTGACGGTGTACTGTTGGTATCGGATATTGACGGCACGCTTTACGGAAACGACTATCGGTTAAAAAAAGAAAACGCAGAAGCGATTGAATATTTTAAATCGGAGGGCGGCCGGTTTACACTGGCCTCCGGCCGAAGCTTAAAAGACGTGGAAGAGATCGGAAGACCCATTTGCAACACCTATTTTATTGGGCTCAACGGCACGGTGATCGGCAACCGAAACGAATTGCTCCACGGTTGGCAGTTCGGCGCGGAGCTACAGCCGATCCTTAGGAAAGTAGCCACAGAATTTTTGCAATCGGACATTGAATTTGTTTCCGACGAGGGTATTTTTATCTATCACGCCAACCGTTTTTCCGAGTTTCACAGATCCTGCGTCAGCGACAGCGTTTTTGAATGCATCGAAGCGCTTTCCGACGCACCAAAGCGCGTGCGCATGATGGCGTTTTGGATGGACACCACCGAAATGGACGGCTTTTCCCACTGGTTTTCGGCAAACGGATTTTTAAAATCCGTCACCGGCTTTAAGGGCTTTCGGCACAGCTACGAGTGCGTGCCGCTCGGCTGTAGTAAAGGCGCAGCCGCAAGTCTTTTGGCCGAAAAACTCAACGCAAAGCTTTTGGTTACCGCCGGCGACAACGGCAACGACGTTGCCATGCTAAAGGCGGCCGAGCTCTCTTTTGCGCCAAAAAATGCTTCCGACGAAGCAAAGGCGGCCGCAAAGGTCCTGCTCTCGCGCGATGCCGACCACGCAATTATGCCGGAAATTGTGGAAAAGCTGGAGAACTTCCTCAAAAAAACCGAAATTCATGACAGCGCCTTGCTCCAGACAAAACAATCAGGGTACAACGATTCCTGAAACAGAATATTTTCCCGTTTTGTTTGTCTCATCACTTGTAATACGACAGTATTGCTGCGTTCTTCGACTTT
>CADAVL010000013.1 GCA_902791335.1 Oscillospiraceae bacterium | reverse complement strand
TTCTATACCTTTTGATCTCACATCAATTGTAACTCTACAAAGGTCTTTAAAAAACCTTAAAAAAACACTTGAAATCAGTGGCTCTTTGTGGTATAATACTCTAGCATTTGATTACACTTGTCCTTACAAGTGGGTTCTGTGCCGTACATCGACATTGAAGCGGGCAGTCCTCTGGCTTTGTTTCGGATTAGCCGAAATGCAGTGAAAAGACCATGAATGTCTGTAAAAATTAAGGAGGAAATTTTGAGTATGGACGCTATCAAAAATTTAACCGCCGGTATGCTGAAAGAAGATGCACCGAAGGTTGAAATCGGACAGACCGTTAAGGTTCACGTTAAGATCCGCGAGGGTGAGCGCGAGAGAATTCAGGTTTTTGAAGGAACCGTAATTGCCCGTAACAACAGCGGTATTGCCGAAACCTTCACCGTTCGCCGCGTTTCTTACGGCGTTGGCGTGGAGCGTGTATTCCCGGTTCATTCCCCGAACGTAGCAAAGGTTGAGCTGGTTCGCAGCGGTAAAGCACGCCGTGCAAAGCTTTATTATCTGCGTGATAAGGTTGGTAAAGCTGCCAAGCTTAAAGAAAAAATGTAATTTTTCAAGGTTTACAAAGGGGCAAGGAATTGCCCCTTTGTTCGCTTTATGTGAGGTATTTCTCAATGATGAATGATGAAATTGCAACAACGCGAAAAAATGACGGACGCTCTTTTTTAAAGGAATTGTACGAATGGCTGGACGCGGTAGTTGTTTCGGTGATTGTGATTATTCTTCTGTTTACCTTTGCGTTCCGCATTGTCGGCATTAAAGGCCGATCTATGCAAAATACGCTGATCGACAAAGACCGCGTGATCATCACCAATCTTTTTTATAAGCCAAGCCGCGGCGACGTGGTGGTCATCTCGCGCAATTATCTTAATATCAACGGTGACACCGATGAGGACGATTCTCCCATTATCAAGCGCGTAATCGCCACGGAGGGGGAAACGGTCACCATTGACCCCACCAGCGGCACGGTTTCGGTAGACGGCAAGGTTTTAAAAGAGGACTACATAAAGCCCGGCCAGATCACCACCTGGGGAGACGGCTCCTCTGAGGCGCGCTCTGTAACGGTGGAAAAAGGCAAAATTTTTGTGATGGGCGACAACCGTGGCGAGTCGCTCGACAGCCGCTATGCGGCAATCGGTCAGGTGGACACGCGCTATATTTTGGGACACGCTTTGGTTCGGATCTATCCGTCTGTTAAAAAGCTGTAAGACGATCATCAAAAATAGGCTTAGGCTGCACGAGCACCGATTTTTCGGCAGCGAAAAACTTAAAAGAACGCTGAGCTTTCGGTGACAAAAGAAGTCACGAACGAACATCGGCTTTTTAGCAATGGAAAAACGCGAATGAACACCGGCTTTTGGTAACGAAAAAACGCGCACGAACGCCGATTTTCTGGGCAAAAACGCGCATGGGTACCGAGTTTTCGGTGACGAAAAAAGACGCACAAACGCCGATTCGGTGAAAGAATTAAGGTTAGGTAAACTTTTATGGCAGATATGCAGAATATACAGTGGTTTCCCGGTCACATGGCAAAGACCCGGCGGAAAATTTCGGAAAGCTTAAAGCTTGTGGACGCGGTGGTTGAAATTGTGGATTCAAGAATTCCCGTCAGCAGCCGCAATCCCGATCTATCGGAGCTGATCGGCGACAAGCCGCGCATGATCGTGCTGAACAAATGTGATCTTTCCGACAGCGCCATGACAAAGCGCTGGTGTGAGTATTATAAAAAGTCAGGGATTTCTGCTTTGGTGACCGATTCCAAAACCGGCCGCGGCGTGGGGGCTTTTAAGCAAGCGGTGAAAGAACTGTTGAGTGAAAAGCTTCGGCGTTATGAAGAAAAGGGTATGGCAAACAAAAAGCTTCGCGTGATGGTGGTGGGGATTCCCAATGTGGGGAAATCCTCCTGGATTAACAAGCTTTGCGCTTCCAACCGTGCCAAGGTGGAGGATCGACCGGGCGTTACGCGCGGCAACCAGTGGTATACGGTAGACGCCCAACTGGAGCTTTTGGACACCCCCGGTGTTTTATGGCCGAAATTCGAGGACCCCACCACCGGCGAACACTTAGCATTTTGCGGTGCGGTAAAGGACAAAATTATGGATCGCGAGCTGTTAAGTATGCGGCTTGCAGAGTATTTAAAGGACAACTATCCCGAAAGCTTAACGCTTCGCTATAAATTAAAGGAATTTCCCGAAGACGCTTACGATCTTCTTTGCGCCATCGGCCGTGCACGCGGCATGGTCGTCCGCGGCGGAGAGGTAGACACCGAGCGTGCAGCGGTTATGCTGCTGGACGAATTCCGCGGCGGCAAGCTTGGAAGAATCACCATAGAACAGCCGAAGGAGGCAGTTTAGAATGCCCAGCTATGAATACGAAACAGCGGCCAAAAACGAAGGCTTCCAACTTGTGTGCGGCGTTGACGAGGCCGGTCGTGGACCGTTGGCAGGGCCTGTGTGCGCGGCTGCAGTGATTTTGCCCGATGGTCTTTTGATTGAGGGGCTCAATGATTCCAAAAAGATCAGCGAAAAAAAGCGCGAACAGCTTTTTGATATTATTAAGGAAAAGGCGCTGAGCTATTCGGTCGCCATGGCTTCGGTGGAGGAGATTGAGCAATACAATATTTTAAATGCTACCTTTCTTGCCATGAACCGCGCCATAGAGGGGCTGTCCGTTACGGCGGATTACGCCTTGATCGACGGCAACCGCCTGCCGAAAAACATAAAAATTCCTGCCAAAACCATTGTAAAGGGCGACGCGCTGTCCTGCTCTATTGCGGCGGCGTCGGTGCTTGCAAAGGTCACAAGGGATCGCTATATGACGTCCTTGCCGCCGGAATATGACGTTTATGAATTTAAAAAGCACAAAGGCTACGGCACAAAACTGCACGTGGAGAAGCTGCTGGAATACGGCCCCAGCGATATTCACAGGCCGAGCTTTTTAAAAAAGATCTTAAAATGATTACCGAGAAAAGAAAGATCGGCAATTACGGCGAGCGGCTGACGGCAAAGTATTTGCGGCGGCACGGCTACCGCATTCTTTCTAAAAATTATGAAACGCGCGTTGGCGAAATTGATGTGATCGCTTTAAAGGGGCGTACGCTGTGCTTTGTGGAGGTCAAGACCCGAACGGAGCATTCGCTCAGCCGTCCGGCCGACGCGGTGGGCAATAAAAAGCAAAGCCGAATTATTAAAACGGCATTTTCCTATTTAAAATTCTGCCGAAAAAGTACAAAGCGAAAATCGGCCGTTTGGTGCCTGTTTCATCATTTTCCCACCGATTTGGAGCATTGCGCTTTGAGGTTTGATATTGCCGAGGTGTATTTGCGAGAGGGCAGGCTCGATCACTTTAATTATATGGAAAACGCCTTTAATGCAACCTATGCGAACGCACCGTATCTTTTTTAATGAGGTGTTTTTTATAAGTTGCTGCGCCAAAACGGGCTCCGGATTCGTGCGCTATGGTTGTTTGTCCCGTTCGTCTACGTTTGGCCTTTTTTTGGTGCAAAGCGGCAGCCTTCCCTCGCGCGCTGCCGCCAAACGGCGGCGCCGAAACGTGCCGTTTCGGCCGTAGGGCGGCTTTTTGCCGCCCTACGAGCGCGCGAGGGAAGGCTGCCGCTTTTGCACCAAAGAAAGGTCAAAGAAAGCGCGGCCGTATCAAAGAAAAGGTTACTTTAGAATTTTTTAAAAAGGGCGTGATCCTATCGCTATTTTCGGGCTGTCCGACCCGCATCTTTCTCTGTCGGCCGACAAGCCGATGGATATATTTAAGGGCTGGGACGATTATGTTGAGCGGCTTCAAAACAACTGGCACGCTCAGGTGACGGAGAACGATACCGTGGTCATTCCCGGCGATATTTCGTGGGCGCTCAAGCTTTGCGATACCGAAAAGGATCTGCGCTTTTTGGACGAGCTGCCCGGCAGGAAGCTGCTTTTAAAGGGCAATCATGACCTTTGGTGGTGCACCATGAAAAAAATGCGGGTGTTTTTAGAGGAGCGACAATTCAAAACGCTGGATTTTGTCTTTAATTCCGCGGTGGTGGCCGAATCGTATGCGATCTGCGGCTCGCGCGGTTGGTTTTTCGATGATAAGGAGCAATCCCAAAAAGTAATTTTAAGAGAAGCGCAGCGACTGCGGACCTCTTTGCAGTGCGCCGCCGAAACCGGATTGACGCCGCTGGTATTTATGCACTATCCGGCAGCATACAACGGCCAGCACTGCGAAGAAATGATCGAGGTCTTAAAGGAATTCAACATTAAAGACGTTTGGCACGGCCACATTCACGGCGCCGGAAAGCAGTATGCCGTCAGTGAATTTGACGGAATTTCCTTTCATTTGATCTCCTGCGATTGTATAAATTTCTCACCGCAGAGAATAAAATGAAAAAAATTAGTGAATTTTAGAAAATTTATGTGGAAATTTGCAACCGACTGTGTTATAGTATATGTTGTATATTGATGTTTACATGGAGGTAAATGTAATGAGTTTAAAAGGTTCAAAGAAAGTTGACACCAATCGGTACGAGCTGGAGATCACGATCAGTGCCGAAGACTTTCAAAACGCAATTAAGGATGCCTATCGCAAAAACGGCAAGAAAATTTCCGTTCCGGGCTTCAGAAAGGGTAAAGCACCTTTAAGCCTGATTGAAAAATATTACGGCGAAGAAGTCTTTTTTGAAGACGCACTCAATCTTCTTTATTCCGACGCATTGGAAGCGGCGATCGACGAAGCCGGCTTAAAAATCGTGGAAGATAAGATCGACTTTGATCTGGTTTCGATCAGCAAGGCCGACGGCGTTGATTTCAAATCCACCATCACCACCTATCCGGAGGTTGAAATCACCGAATATAAGGGCTTAAAAGCCGAAAAGGTAAAGCCCACCGTTACCGACGAAGAAATTGACGAAGAGATCGGCAGAATGGCTGATCGCAATGCCCGCGTGATTGCGGTTGAGGGTCGTGCAGCCGAAAACGGCGATATCTGCACCATCGACTTTGAAGGCTTTGTAGACGGCGTTCCGTTTGACGGCGGCAAGGCGGAGGGCCACGCCCTGACGCTGGGTTCCGGCCAGTTTATTCCCGGCTTTGAAGATCAGATTATCGGCCACAATGTAGAGGACGAGTTCGACGTAAATGTGGAATTCCCGAAGGATTATCAGGCAGAAAACCTTGCCGGCAAAAAAGCTGTGTTCAAGGTAAAACTGCACGAGATCAAAAAGCGTGAATTACCGGCCATTGACGACGAGTTTGCAAAGGACGTTAGCGAGTTTGACACCCTAGATGATCTGAAAGCCGACTTAAAGGCAAAGACCTTGGAAAGAAAGACCGCCTCGGCCGACGAAGAAGTTGAAAACGAACTGATTGACCAGTTGATTGACAACTTAAAGGCTGACATTCCGGAAGCAATGTTCGAGCGCCGCGTGGACGACAGCCTGCGTGATTTCGATTACAGACTGCGTTCTCAGGGCATGGATCTTGAAACCTACATGAAATATTTAGGCCAGAACGATGTTGCAGAGTTCCGCAAGAACTTCCGTCCGCAGGCCGAGCGTTCCGTAAAGGTCCGTTTGGCTTTGGAAAAGATCGTTGAGCTTGAAAACATTGTACCCACCGCCGACGATATTAAGGAAGAGTACGAGAAGCTCGCGAAGCAGTACAACATGGAGGCCGACAAGCTGAAAGGCATGGTTCCCGAAGAAGAGCTTGTTAAGGATATTGCGGTTTCCAAAGCGATCGCACTGGTAAAGGACGCTGCCGAGATCAAAGAGGTTGCCAAAAAGACCGAGAAGGCGGAGAAAAAGACTGCTGCGAAGAAACCGGCCGCAAAGAAGTCAACTGCGAAAAAGGCGGACAACGAAACCAAGACAGCTTCAAAGTCTACGACTAAGACCACGAAGACTGCGGCAAAATCCACTGCGAAAAAGGCAGACGCCGAAGAAAAACCGGCAAAGAAACCGGCCGCGAAAAAGCCGGCTGCCAAAAAGACTGCTTCCAAGAAAACCGAAGAATAATTGATCAGTCTGCTTGTCGGATATTCTTATATATCCGGCGGGCGGATTTATAAATTCCTGATTATTTTTTTCATACTTTGTGCATACTTTGTGAGAAGGAGGTTTTCCTACATGAATATGAATTTAGTACCCTACGTTATTGAACAAACCAGCAGGGGAGAACGCTCGTACGATATTTTTTCCCGCCTGCTTAATGACCGCATCATCATGCTGAACGACCAGGTGGACAACGCCTCGGCCAGCCTGATCGTGGCGCAGCTTTTGTACCTTGAAAGCCAGGATCCCGAAAAGGATATTTCCTTTTATATCAACAGCCCCGGTGGCTCGGTTTCGGCCGGCATGGCAATTTACGACACTATGAACTACATTAAATGCGATGTCAGCACGATTTGTATCGGCATGGCCGCCAGCATGGGCGCATTTTTGCTTGCCGCAGGCCAAAAAGGCAAGCGGTTTGCACTGCCGAACAGTGAGATCATGATTCACCAGCCGTTAGGCTCTGCCGAAGGCCAGGCAACCGATATTTTAATTCATGCTAATCATATCAGGCATATTCGCGAAAGCATTAATAATATTTTAGCCGACGCTACGGGAAAACCGCTGGACGTAATCGCGCGCGATACCGATCGCGACAATTTCATGACCGCGGCTGAAGCCTGCGAATACGGCTTGATTGATAAGGTGATTGAAAAACGCTAAAAAGCGAAATGCAAACCGTTTTAATTTCAGCTTTAAATTTTAAGCTAAATAAACGGCGGCAAAACGTCTTTTCCCGGGTTGCCGCCGTTTTCTATTCGCAATACTGATGGATATAATTTTTTTCAAAGGCACTGATATTTTTTTAAAGACGGTTGCTTCTTTTTATTGAGTCTTCCGGTCCCTGCTTGGTGCTTTTGTTTTTACGGAGGATACGCATTTGTCTAACAACGATCTTGATAAAATAAGATGTTCCTTTTGCGGCAAGGCACAGAGTGAAGTGAACCGTCTTATTACCGGCAACGGCGTTTATATCTGCGATGAATGTATCAATGTTTGTCATTCGCTTTTGTGCGAAGAAGAACCCGCGCCGATAAAGCCTGCACGAAAGACTACGACCCCGTCCATGCTGATTCCGACGCCCATGGAAATAAAGAAGCACCTCGATGAATATGTCATTGGGCAGGACGCGGCCAAAACCACGCTTTCCGTTGCGGTTTATAACCATTATAAACGAATTACCTGCGATAAAAGCGCCGATATGGAGATCGGCAAAAGCAATGTGCTGATGCTCGGTCCCACCGGCGTTGGAAAAACGCTGCTTGCTCAAACTTTGGCAAAATTCATTGACGTGCCGATCGCCATTACCGACGCGACCACCTTAACAGAAGCCGGTTATGTCGGCGAAGATGTTGAAAATATTCTTTTACGGTTGATTCAGGCGGCCGATTACGATATTGAAAAGGCGGAGCGCGGCATTATTTACGTGGACGAAATTGATAAAATTTCCCGTAAATCCGAAAATACCTCGATCACCCGCGATGTCAGCGGCGAGGGCGTGCAGCAAGCATTGCTTAAAATTCTGGAGGGCACGGTTTCCAATGTACCGCCGCAGGGCGGCAGAAAGCACCCACAGCAGGAGTTCATTCAAATCGACACCACCAATATTTTGTTTATCTGCGCGGGCGCTTTTGATGGACTTGAAAAGGTGATCGAACGCAGACTTAGCCACGGCGGTATCGGCTTTGGCGCGCAGCTTGTTTCCAAAAACGACGAGCGCGCCGAGGAGCTTTTAAAGCAGGTCGATCACCAGGATTTAGTGCATTACGGCATCATTCCGGAGTTGGTGGGACGCTTGCCGGTGATCACGGCACTGGAGCCGATGGATGTACCTACCTTGAAGCGCATCATGGCCGAGCCGAAAAACTCGCTTGTGAAGCAATACGAGGCGCTGTTTGAACTGGACGGTGTAAAGATTTCGTTCGACGACGAAGCATTAGAGGAGATCGCTCGCGAGACCGTGGAGCGCAAAACCGGTGCCAGAGGTTTAAGATCGGTGATCGAAAAGGTTCTCAATCCTTTAATGTTCACTGTGCCGTCGGATAAATCCATTCGCGCGATCACCATTACAAAGGAAGCGGTCTTAGGCGGCGATCCGGTGATTACCAAAGACTGTGACGATAAAAAAGAAATTGCAGGCAAAAAACGGGCAGAATAATATAGCGCTCCTGAGAAAAGCTTGCTTGTAAAAGAATAAGAAAAACGGCTTTCGGGCATTGCTGTGTATTTTTTCACAGTCAACACCCGAAAGCCGATTCTTTTATGTTTCATTTTTTAAGCGCGCATTTCTTCTCTTGACAAGCCTTTGCGGCTTTTGTAAAATAAACATGCAAAAGCGATCTTTTTTAAAGAAAGTACGGCTCACTTTTGCGGCTGTTTTTTATTAAAAACAAAGGGAGGGGAGCAAACCTTGATAAAAATTAACCACGTGCGGCACCTTTGGCCCGAAGCGACAGGCTTTGAGCTTTGGCGGCCGAACGGTAGTGAGGACAACGTTTTTCTTCATTTTATCAATTCGGTGGAAATTCTCTCCGACGGTGAAAGGATCACCGCGTTGCCGGGCAGTTTTATTCTTTATAAAGCTTTTTCGGAGCAGTGGTTCAAAAGCACTGTTCCGCTCAGGCACGACTGGATCCATTTAGACGGCGACATAGACGCCGTTTTAGACGAATGCAATTTAAAACCGAACCGTGTTTACAATATATCGGGCGGTGGCTTTATTACCGACGCTGTGAGAGAAATTGAAACGGAATACTTTGCACCGTCGGCGGTATCGGAAAAATTGCAGGATCTGAAATTGCGCGAGATGTTTTTAAAAATTCAACGTGCCCTCACAGACGGCCGCGAATTTTACGCACCGCGTTCCGAAATTTCGGAAAAACTGGGTTTTGTGCGTGAAACGGTTTTCTCCTCATTACAAAAACCGTGGCGCGTTGCCGACATGGCGTCGCTTATGTATATCAGCGAATCCCATTTTTATGCGCTTTATAAAGAGCAGTACGGCGTGCCGCCGCTTCGCGATCTGATCGCGGCGCGGGTTGATAAAGCAAAGACCATGCTGGAATCCGGTTTTGGTCTGCCGGCGGTGATGGAGGCCTGCGGCTATTGCGACGAATACCACTTTATTCACCAGTTTAAATCAGTGGCCGGAATTACGCCCAAGCAGTATGCGTTGAGAATTTCCAAAAGCGGATTTGACCGCGGCTGAATTTTTTTAAACGCTGTTTTAAAAAGCGGCTTTTCTCAGCAATAGTAAAATGAAAGTATTGCGGCGAACTGTGACCGAAATATTTGAAGTCTCTTTTACTGGTAGGTTACAGGCGCATGAGAATTTGCCGCGAAAACTCAATAACCGGCCGTGATAAAACCGGAAGCGCTCCGGCGCGCCGCGCGGAGTTTTCCCCGTAAAGGGAAAACTCCGCTGCCCCCCAAAAAACGCTAAAGGCGGTTTTTTTGGGGGGCGCCGAAGGCGGCGGCGCGCCGGAGCGCTTCCGGTTTTATCACGGCCGGTTCGACGCTCGTCAGCCAAGACAACAATAATAATAATCCGAACTGGGGTTTTTCACTGCGGATTTTCCGCATTGCAATGCCCCAATCCTCGTTCATCCGAAAGGATTACCTGCGTTTTTGCCTTGTCTTTTTATAAATTGCTACATCGACAAAATTCTACGACCTGAATGCGCGAAAAATATTTGAAAGATTCGATACCGTCTTATAAAACGTCAAATTGTATGTTAGATGCAATTTGACGTTATTTTTTTGTTTGTTTTGTCATATTTTTCCGAAATATTTTGGTTGATTTGCTATTGATTTTTTCTGCTTCTTGGTTTATAATATTAGCAAACGGTGGTGCAAAGTGGTTTAAAAATGCACTAAAGTGTTTTAAAGTGTTGAATAGGGAGGTGAAAACAGGTGATTTACGGCGAGTACCAACACAATATCGACAAAAAGGGCAGAATGTTTATTCCGTCCAAATTCCGTGAGGAGCTGGGCGAAAAATTTATGGTCTGCAAGGGACTCGACGGAAAACCCTGTTTGTTCATCTATTCCATGGAAGAATGGCAGCTGTTGGACGAAAAGATCCAAAGCATGCCGGTTGTAAAATCAAGACAGCTCCAGCGGTTTATCTATCCCGGCGCCGCAGAGGTTGAGCCGGACGGGCAGGGCAGAATTCTGCTGCCTTTAAAACTGCGCGAATATGCAAAGCTCGAGGGCAGTGCAACGGTGGTCGGCGTTTCACGCCGCGCTGAAATTTGGAATTCTGACATCTGGAATGAAGAGGCCGGAGAATGCACGCCGGAATCTGTATTTAATTTAATGGAGGAGCTTGGAATTTAAAGGAGCCGCAAACATGGAGTTTAAGCACAAATCCGTTTTATTGAACGAGAGTATTGAAATGCTGAGGATCGATCCCGAAGGCATTTATGTTGACGGCACGGCCGGTGGCGCAGGGCATTCCAAGGTAATCGCCTCAAAGCTTACAAGCGGCAGACTTTTTGCCTTTGACCAGGACCCCGACGCCGTAAAAATTGCAAGCGAACGCTTGAAAGGGCTTCCGGCCACGGTCATTCACGCAAATTTTAAGGATATGGCCAAAAAACTTTTGCACGAGGGTGTTCAAAAGGTGGACGGCATTTTGCTGGATCTCGGCGTTTCGTCGTGGCAGCTTGACAACCGTTCCCGCGGATTTTCTTATCACGATGACGCACCGCTCGATATGCGCATGTCGCAAGAGGGCGTGACGGCGGCCGACCTTGTAAACACCTTGTCGGCCGAAGCACTCACAAAAATTTTCAGAGATTACGGCGAAGAGCAGTTCTCAAAAAGGATCGCCGAAGCGATCGTAAAACGGCGCGAAACGGCACCGATCCTTACCACCCTACAGTTGAGTGAGATTATTTCCGAAAATGTGCCGGCGGCAAAAAAACGCGCCGGTCACCCGGCAAGAAAGTGCTTTCAGGCGCTTAGAATTGCCGTGAATGAGGAATTGGATATTTTGGAAAAAGCATTGAAAGATGCTTTTGGGCTTTTGAACATCGGTGGTGTGCTGGCGGTCATTACCTTTCATTCCTTGGAGGATCGCATTGTAAAAAACACCTTTCGGGAGCTTTGCCGCGGCTGCATTTGTCCGCCAGAGCTGCCGGTATGCGTTTGCCACAGAAAACCAATGGGGAAATTGGCCGCAAGAAAGCCCATTGTGCCAACCGATGAAGAATTACAGGAAAATGCAAGAAGCCGCAGCGCTAAGCTGCGCGGAATTATTAAAATAAGGGAGAGCGCTACAGATGAATAACATGAAATACTGCTGCGACAGTCTTGCACACGACTACGACCTATTTATGCCGAAAACCGCTAAGAATCGGCCGGATAACAGCACTGCGGAAGTGTCTTCAGAAGCGCCCTCAAAGGTAATTCCCTTAAAGCGCGCTAACAAAGCTTCCAGTAAAGCCGACAGAAAAGCGTCGCACAAAAAACTGTTTGCCTGCATGGCAACGGTGTTTATTATCGGTGCGGTTTTTTGCAATATTTATCTGCGTGCCGAAATTTCAAAGGTTGGCAACGAGCTGAACAATATTGAAGTCGTTACCGAGCAGTTAAAAAGCGAACAGACAAGACTAAGTGTTGAGCTGGAAAAGAAAACCTCGGTGGGCAACCTTGAAAAACAGGCAAGCCGTTTAGGCATGCAAAAGCAGGAAAAAACGCAGATGAACTATATCTTTAATTACGAAGACGGCGATATTGAGGAATCTGCCGATGCAAAATAAGGTCTATATCCTCTCAGGACGAATATAATTTAGTACAGTATGGGACTGTCACATCAAAAACTCCAAAATGTCCGAACGGCCAAAAAGCCTACAAAAAATGCGGCATTTTGAGGTGCTTAGATGTGGCAGTCCCTTTCGAGCAAATTTGAAGGGAGCAGAAAAATGTCGATTAAGCCCACAAAAATGATGTGGAAGCGCATGATCACAGTGGTACTGCTGATCACGTTAATTATGTTTACCGTCAGCGGTGTACAGCTGACGAATATCATGATCGTGAAGGGCGATTTTTACAAAGAAAAAGCCTCTCAGCAGCAGCTGTACGATACCGAGACCACAGCTTTGCGCGGTGATATTTACGATTGCAACATGAATCTGCTTGCCACAAGCGCTACGGTTTGGAATGTTTATGTTACGCCGAACGATTTCAAATCGGCCTATGATAACGACAAACAGCGCATGGAAACCGCGAAATCAAAAATTGCCACCGGCCTTTCGGAAATTCTCAGCCTTAAAAGCGAGGATCTTTTGGAGGATCTCAACCAAAAGTCGAGCTATGTAATTATTAAGCGGAACATTGAAAAGCAACTGGCTGACAAGGTGCGGAAGTTTATTTCCGACGGTCAGTTCGGCGACGTCATCGGTCTGGACGAATCCAGCAAGCGGTATTATCCCAACGAATCTTTAGCCTCCACCGTGCTCGGCTTTGTTGGTTCGGATAATCAGGGCCTTTATGGCGTGGAATTAAGCTACAATACCCAACTGACCGGTACGCCCGGACGGGTCGTGGCCTCCAAAAATGCACAGGGCTCCGACATGAAATTCAGCTATGAATACGTTGAAAAGGCCAAAAAGGGCAACACCCTTATTCTGACGTTGGATACCTATATTCAAGAGGTCGCGGAAAAATATTTGGACGAGGCAGTGGTTGAAAACAAGGTTGCCGACCGCGGCACCTGCGTTGTGATGAATGTTAAGACCGGTGCCATTCTTGCCATGGCGGTTTCGGGCGATTTCAACCCCAACAAGCCGTTTGAATTATCTTCGAAATACAAAACACAGCTGAAAGGCCTCAGCGGCAGTAAATATAAAAAGAAAAAGGCCGAGCTGCAAAACAAAATGTGGCGCAACAAGGCGGTTTCCGACGCTTACGAGCCGGGCTCCGTTTTTAAGATCCTTACCTGCGCCGCGGCACTGGAGGAGGGGATCACCACCCCCACCACAAGCTACAACTGCAGCGGTCAGATCACCGTTGCCGGCAATACCTATCACTGTCATTTAACCACCGGTCACGGAACGCAGACTTTAAGCCAGGCCATGCAAAACTCCTGTAACCCGGTGTTTATCAGCCTTGGCAGTATGCTCGGCGTAAAAACCTTTTCTAAATATTTCAACGCTTTCGGCTTGACCGAAAAAACCGGCATTGACCTGCCGGGCGAGGCATCCTCGAGCTATCACAGCGAGAAAAATATGGGTCCGGTGGAGCTTGCTTCCTCCGCGTTCGGTCAGACCTTTAAAATCACGCCGATTCAGCTTTTGACCGCGGTCAGTGCTACCGTCAACGGCGGCTATCTGGTACAGCCGCACGTTGTGTCCGAGGTGCGCGACGCCGATAATAAAACCGTTTCCACCACCGGTACGGTGCATAAACGGCAGGTCGTTTCCAAAAATACTTCTGAAACCATTTCCGAACTGCTTTATGAAGTGGTGGAATTGGGCGGCGGTAAAAATGCCCACGTTGCCGGATATAAGATCGGCGGCAAAACCGGCACTTCCCAAAAGGTTGCGGAAAATCTTTCCGCTTCTAAAACCAATTTGTATGTCGGTTCTTTTTTAGGCGTTGCACCGGCCGACGATCCGGAGATCGCTATTTTGTTCTTGTTGGACGAACCGATGGGCGACAATTATTACGGCGGTACGATCTCCGCGCCGCCCGGCGGAAAAATTCTCTCTGAGGTCTTGCCGTATCTTGGATACGAGCCACATTATTCCGAAGAAGAACTGAAATCCATGTCCAAAAATGTGGACAATGTCACAGGTGAAAAAGTGTCGTCTGCCACTTCGACGTTAAGCGCTAAGGGATTTAAAGCAAAGGTCGTGGGCGACGGTGACACCGTGCAGTCGCAAATGCCGGAGGCAGGTTCTAAGATCTACGACGGCGGCGTGGTGGTGCTTTACACCGGCGGCAAGAAAAGCACGACCGCAAAAGTACCCGATTTTACAGGTATGACGGTTTCTGCCGTGAATGAGGCGGCAACCAACGCCGGATTTAACGTGTCGTTTGAGGGTGCGTCCTTAACGGCCAGCGGCGTTACGGCCTACAGCCAAAGCGAGAAAAAAGGCACAAAGCTGCCGCTCGGCACCACGATCACGGTTTATTTCCGCGATAATACCACGGTCGATTTTTCGGCGCAAGGGTGACGGGGAAATATCGGCAACTGCGACTTAATCAAAGAGACAGAATACGAAAACGATCTCTAAATACTGCAACGGCCGGCACCGATTCGGGGCTTGCCCTTTGCGGCAAGAGAATACGAAAAAAACGCCTCCAAAAGGGCGAAACCTGTAAAAACAGAAAGGACAGGTAGAAATAATGAAATTGTCCCAGCTTTTAAAAGCACATTGCGGAAGACTTGCCGATTGTGAAATCACCGGTGTAACCTCCGATTCGCGCAAAGTAAAGCCCGGTATGGCGTTTGTTTGCGTGAACGGACCCACCGCGGACGGCCATGATTTTGCCGTGCAGGCACTGTCGAAAGGCGCGGCGGTCATTATCGCCGAAAGAGATCTTCACCTTGAAAATCAGGTCTTGGTGGACGATACTCATAAAGTATTTTTTGAAGCTTCGGCTGCTTGGTTTCACGATCCGTTAAAAAATATGAAACTGATCGGCGTGACCGGCACCAACGGCAAGACCTCTGTGACAGTTATGGTGAAAGCCATTCTTGAAAGCTGCGGACACAAGTGCGGCATGATCGGCACCATTCAGCACATGATCGGCGATGAAGTTGTGCCGTCAGAGAATACTACCCCCGGCGCGTATGAGCTGAACGAGTTGTTTTCCAAAATGCGCGACAGCGGCTGCGATACCGTGATCATGGAGGTTTCCTCCCATGCACTCGATCAGCGGCGAATCTGCGGCGTTCGGTTTGACGTTGCGATGTTTACCAATTTAACGCAGGATCATTTGGATTATCACAAAACCATGCAGAACTACCTTTTGGCAAAGCGCAAGCTTTTTGAAATGGCGGAGGTCGCCGTGGTGAATTACGACGATCCGGCTTATAAACAGCTGACAGAGGGATTGCCTTTGAAACTGGTGACCTACTCGGCCGAAAGCAACAACGCCACCTATTCCGCAAAGGGCATCAGCTACCGCGCGGACGGCGTGGATTTCGATTTTGTGGGTTACGGCATCATTGGCAGGATCAAGCTGAAAACCGGTGGAAAATTCTCGGTCTATAACGGCCTTTGTGCCGCCAGCTGTGCGGTGACGTTGGGCGTTCCGCTAAAAACGGTTGCAGAAGCGCTCGGTGCGCTCAGCGGTGTAAAAGGACGCGCAGAAATTGTGCCCACCGGTCGGGATTATCATGTGATCATTGACTATGCACACACGCCGGACGGTCTTCAGAATATTTTGGAAACTTTTAAAGAAGTGCCGCACAATCGGCTGATCGCATTGTTTGGCTGCGGCGGCGACCGCGACAAAACCAAACGCCCGAAAATGGGTGCGACTGTGGCAAGACTGGCGGATTTCGCCATTGTAACCTCAGATAATCCGCGAACGGAGGACCCGTCGGCCATTATCAAAGAGATTCTTGTTGGTATGAAAGACACCAAAACACCGTACGTTGTGATTGAAAACCGTATTGAAGCCATAAAATATGCCATTGCACATGCGCAAAAAGGTGATATAATTGTATTAGCCGGTAAAGGCCACGAAACCTATCAGATTTTAAAAACCGGCAAAATTCATCTTGACGAGCGCGAGGTTGTTAAAGAAGCACTGGAGGAAACAAAATGAACGCAATGGTATCTGTAAGCGCGGCAGTAATCGGATTCATCGTAACGGCTTTATTGGGATTATGGGCAATTCCGTTTTTGCACAAGCTGAAATTCGGTCAGACGATCCGTGAGATCGGCCCTTCCTGGCATAAAAATAAAAACGGCACGCCAACCATGGGCGGCATTATGATGGCCATTGGCCTGATTGCGGCGCTCGTTGTTTGCTTTACACTGTCGGGCGTGATCGGTTCGCGCTCTATGTGGGACAATGCTTTTGAAGTTTCCATGGTGTTTTCCGGTATCGGGCTTTCGCTCGGCATGGGTCTGATCGGATTTATTGACGATTTTATCAAGGTGGTCAAAAAGCGTAATTTGGGGCTTACCGCCATGCAAAAAACGGTTTTGCAGTTTTTAGTGTCGGCGGCTTACCTTGCAAGCCTCGGTCTTGCCGGCATGAATACCACCTGGCTGCCTTTTGTGGGCGATATTGATATTATGTCGGGCTTCGGCCTTGTTTTCTGGCCGATCGCACTTTTATTTGTATACGGCTTTACCAACGCCGTAAATCTGACCGACGGTATTGACGGCCTTGCTTCTACCGTAACTTTGGTGGTGTGCTGCTGCTTTATGCTGGCTTCCGCTTATCTCGGCTTTGTGGGAACCAACATTTTCGCCTGCGCCATGGGCGGCGTTTGCTTGGGCTTTCTTGTTTGGAACGCGCACCCGGCAAAGGTATTTATGGGCGACACCGGCTCCATGTTTCTCGGTGGTGCCGTGGTTGCCATGGCGTTTTCCATCGGTCGGCCGTATATGCTGATCTTAGCCGGTATTCAGTACATTATCGAGGCGTTCTCGGTGATTTTGCAGGTGGCTTACTATAAGCGCACCAAAAAGCGCCTTTTCAAAATGGCGCCGTTACATCACCATTTCGAGCTTTGCGGTTTCAGCGAAGAAAAAATCGTTTTGGTGTTCTCTTTGGTTACCGCAGTCGGTTGCTTTGTTGCACTGCTTCCGATTATTATATAAAATGTGAAAAGGGGAATGATCCTTCATGACCGGAACCGGCGAAAATGAACTGAATACAAAAAAGAAGTCAGGGTGGTTTATTAGGCACGGCAGCATGGACATGACCTTTCTCCTTTTGGTGCTGATTATTTTAGGAATCGGCCTTGTCATGCTTTTTTCGGCGTCCTATGCTTACGCTTATACAAAATTCGGCAACAGCTATAAATTCATTATTCGGCAGTCGCTCTTTGCCGTGGCCGGTGTGGCCGCCATGTTTCTGATCTCACGCATTGATTATCACAAATACATGCGCTTTTCGTGGCTTGTTTACGGGCTTTCCATTATGATGCTGATTTTGGTGTATTTGCTGCCGGCCGTAGAAGGGTATCACCGTTGGATTATTATCGGCCCCATTAACTTCCAGCCGTCGGAAATTGCAAAATTTGCCATTATTCTTTTATTTTCTCATTTAATTTCCATTAATTATAACGCCATGAAAACCTTTAAATTCAGCGTGCTGTTTTTGGGCTTTCTGCTTGGTATCGTGTGCGTTTTGGTGATGTTTGAAACCCACCTTTCCGCCACCATTCTGATTTTTTCCATCGGCATTATTTTAATGATTGTCGGCGGACTCAGAAAAGTGTATATTCTCGGCGGTATCGGACTTGGCGTGGGCGCCGCGGCCGTTGCGGTCATTAGCGGCGCGGTCAGCTATGCGTCGGACCGTCTGACCTACTGGCTTGACCCGTGGAAGGACGCCGCCGGTCTTGGGTACCAGACCATTCAGTCGCTCATGTCAATCGGATCGGGCGGTCTTTTGGGCCGCGGACTCGGTCAGTCCATGCAAAAATACCTTTGGGTGCCCGAGCCGCACAACGACTTTATTTTCGCCATTGTGTGTGAGGAACTGGGGCTTTTGGGCGCGATGCTGATCGTTTCGCTGTTCTGCCTTTTGGTGTGGCGCGGATTTATCATTGCCATGCGCGCAAAGGATAAATTCGGTTCTCTGCTCGCCATTGGCCTGGTTTGTCAGGTGGGCCTTCAGGCCATGCTCAACATCATGGTGGTGACCAACACCATTCCGAACACCGGTATCAGTCTGCCGTTTTTCAGCTACGGCGGTACGTCACTGATGATCCTGCTCGGCGAAATGGGCATTGTGCTGTCGGTTTCAAGGTTCAGCACGGTTACAAAGACATAAAAACGGGCCGGAGCGGCGAAAACACCATTAGAAACCGAAAAATCACAAGACAACACGTAACAGCAAAAACAAACGAGGGCAGATGACAGCACCCCCAAAAAATAATTCTTTGTCTTTTACTATACTGAACGGAAAGGGCGTTTTTAGTTCATCATGCATATTTTATTTGCAGGCGGCGGTACGGCCGGCCACATTAATCCGGCGCTGGCAATTGCCGGCTATTTTAAAGAACAGGATGAATCGGTAAAAATCAGCTATATTGGCACGGCGAATAAGCTGGAAGCGCAGCTTGTGCCGGCGGCCGGTTACGACTTTTATACTATTGATATTGCAGGCTTTCGCAGAAGCTTTAAGCCGAAAGCGATCGCTCACAATATCGTCACTGTAAAAAAGGCGATCACTGCCTCTATGACGGCGAAAAAGCTTTTGAAAAAGCTCTCGCCCGATCTCGTGATCGGCACGGGCGGCTATGTCAGCGGTCCGGTATTAAGAGAGGCTGCAAAACTTCATATAAAAACCGCCATTTTGATTGGCAATTTTTATCCCTTTTCCATTGCTGATTGTGATCTGCCATGGGGAGTTGAGAGGCCTGCCCTGGCCATCTACCTGATGCCGGCAGACATGGAAGTTCTCAGATGGACACATTCCAGACGTGTCCGGTGTTCCATAGATCTTCTGCGCGGACCAGTCGAAATCCAGAAAACCGGCAGTCACTCTTGTTAATAGAAACTGAACCTCTTCCGGTTTCAGATTAAAATTAACAATCGTGTTGCTTTCGCCTCTTCCGGCAGAATAGTCTTGGATAAAAACCCCCACCAGAGATGGGAGGAGTTTTTTCCCGTTCAGAGTCTCCCCTCTGCTGTGGATCTGCGCATAACGCTCTTTTGGTGCATGACGTAGCTTATCAGTGAGCCCAATAAGCTTTTTTGCTGTCTGCACCTTGATAATTTCGTTTGTCTGTCGTAGTTCAGACATACAAGCCTCCTTTCCCTGTTATATAAAGCAGGACAAAAAAGGACGCAATTGGAAGGTATCTCCTGCGTCCCGTAAACATGTACACTTATATTATGTCAGGTAGAATTCAGAAAAAATTTTAATTTGCGATGGTATTAATCATCTTAATTCCTGATTTTTCGACATAATAATAATAAAAGCAAAGGAGCAGATTTTATATGTACAATGCGTTGTACCGTGAATATGACTCTGTCATGATCCACAAACAAACGCTGTTAAGCAAGGAATATTTTCAGGGAACAGCCGAAACGAATGAGAAGGCAGCCCTTACCGTTTTGAGGTATGCTCTTGACTCTTACGTTTGTCTCCCTCCGGAAATTATGCTGCGCCGTCTTAACGATCGGCTTGTAAAGCAGCTGCACCTGATCCAAATCATTAAATATATTCGCATTCCGCCTGAATTTGGAAAATCTAAGGGACTGTACATGGTAATGGCCGCTTACAACTATAAAAAGGTCTCAAGTCTAAAATTTAGGACTGAATACTTGTACAGCCAGATTCTTTCCGGGAGCCATCAGCGGTTCCCCGACGACTATTTTTTTAGCGAGCATCCAATTGAAAAAGCTGTAATCTGTCTGAGATATGCAGTAAAAAAATATTATGTGCACTTTGACCTAAAGTTGCTATACAACACATTTATAAGTCCCGACATCAACGATATACTTTCCAAATGGAAGCTTTCAAGCGCCTGCCATATTCTGTTTGACACTCCTGCAGATTATTTACACGAAGCGTATCAAGGTCATTTGTCAGACTCGTATTACAAGCAGGCCTGCAATATTATGGACATCAGAAAGGAAGGGTATCCCAAAAATGAAAATTTATGTATTAGATAAAGAATACGATATCGACCCTGGAGTAGTCAGGCATGGCATGCGGACAGTTTCCAGTCTTCTTTCTGATGTCAGGAAGGTTTCTGAAGAATATGGGAACCGTCCATACTATGTCAGTACTGTTATCATGATGTATGTTCTTTCCTCTGCCGCACTTTCCCGCTTCAATGAAGATGACATAAAAGCCCTCTGCAAAAAGCAGGCAAACGAAGCAGCGGAAAGCTAATGATCCATTGCATGCATCTCTTTACACAAACATCTTCAGTCCCATTCTTATATATATATCCGCTCTTTTGCGGTACAAACCTTTGTATAGCATCCCGATCCTGGCATCGACGTAGTCGTAGCATATTGCAGACGACTTGCCAGGACTTTTCCGGGAGATTCTTCCAAGAGACTGTTTCACAACAGTATAGTCCGATTTAGGTGAGGCCATGTACAGCCGATCCAGGCACTGTATATCCAGCCCTTCTTTAGCCAGGCCATAGGAAGCAAACAGATACTTTCTCCGTCCTTCCTGCATGTCCTGAATTGCCTGCTGTCGTTTTTCCTTTCCTTTTTTCGACTGCATAGAACCGTCAATCATCACGCATTTTTCCTGCTCCTCTTCAGGGAGCATGCTCATAAGAGTTTTCAAATGTGTCAGCCTGTCTGAAAGGATAAGGCTGCTGTGTCCTCTGTTTACTGGGCTCATCATATCTCTCACAATCATCTGATTCCTCTGAAAGTCAGACGCAAGGTACCCGATGAGGGGCGAAAATTGAGGCTCCCCGAATCTGTCACAATAACTCATTGACTCTGGGGTTTCCGTAAACCGGATTTTCACAGACGGTGTTATTACTCTTGAAGCAACAGCGTTATCCGGTATCCTATAGGCAATTCTCCCAAGAACTGCATAAACAGATGCTTCCATTCCATCCGACCTGTGCAGCGTGGCAGTGAGACCATATTTATATTTTGCACTGAGGTTAGATACTACCTTGTAGAACATTTGGATTTTATCTACGTTCCCGCAGACCCGGTGGCACTCATCTACTATCACGACATCCCACATGTCCCTATATTGATAAAGATCCATTCTTGAAAGAGTCTGGACTGTTGCAACCGTAAGATGACTCCCTATATCTACTTTTCCTCCACATATCTTCCCGATCCATTCCTTTGGCATGTATCGCGCTGCACGTTCATATGACTGTTCCAAAAGATCGTTTGTATGTGTAATCCAAAGAGCCTTGCGCTTTAGAGCAACGACTATTCCGATCCCTATCTGCGTCTTCCCTGCTCCGCATGGTCCAATCAGAATGCCATTGGTATTTCTCGTCATACCCTCGATGGCTTTCTCCTGGTAATCATACAATCCCATATCTATGTTTCCATAGTCTATCTCTCCATGGTCAATGATGGTGTCATAGACTGGCGCAATTTTTAAGACGGTTTCTCCTATATACGACCATGTCCCATAAGGGAGTATAAGTATTTTGTTCGTTGCTCCTCCCTGCTCCTGATAGAACGATACATTTTCTGGACACTTATATGTCGAATACCCAAGCCTTGATCTTTTGTCATATTCAGCGTTTCGTACTGTAAGATACTTTTCAGCCCAGGCAACCAGAGAAGGATCCGGGTTAATCACCTTTATATCATTTCCAAGATATACCTGCATCATTCCTTTTCTCCTATAGTAAACCCATGCTTATACGGAAATATATTGCATTTGTATCTACATCATAGCACATGTACGCGCATATTATCAACTTATTGCAATTAATAGGTTATATCTATACCGTTATGTATTGCAAAGTATCTACATAAATAGTATAAATATATTATTACTGCAACACATAACTATGTTTATTGAAACATAATTTACAAATTTTCATATATTTTGATCATATCTGGTATTCCGCATACAGATATATGCTATTATTAGAAATGCTTAGTAATTCATATATAAAAGAAAAGGATGGGTGCAAAAATGGCAGAGAAGACAGCAAATGTAAACGCCAGAATCAGAAAAGATATAAAGGACGAGGCAGAGGCCATCCTCGATGAAATAGGGCTGCCACGATCTGCGGCAATAGACATGTTTTACAGGCAGATCATTCGATGTAAAGGGCTTCCATTCCCCGCAAGAATCATGCCTGCTCCAGATGACGATATAAACGGTACGAAGGATAGCAAACCGGAAAACAACTGATACCAAAAGAGGAAAAGAGCTACCGCTCTCTCCAGATGTGAGTGCGGTAGCTCTTTTGGGTGCAGTGAAATACTTTCAGGCTTCTTCTCTGTATATGGTCCTATTTAGGATCCTCACTTTGATTTTTTCCTTAAAAAGGTCTTCATCGTTCAGAATCGGACCTTCTGCAAATCTGAGCTCCCTGACCTCATGTGAAATAACTTCAAAGCTGATTCCGTTCTTTTTCCACCTCATCCCAGTCAGACAGGCATTTTGGAAAAGAATCTTTTGTGAAGCGAGTTCATCCGAAATCTTCTCCACCATTTCCTGATAATCCTTTATTGGAATATAATTCAGGCATGGATCCTCATATACGCCTTCCGATATTACCCGGTTCTCTTTCTTATACTTTGGGCAGGTGTATATAATTGATGAAGGCCCCTGTTGGGGCACCATAATTTCTTCTGTCTCATGACGTGCACAAACTGGTATGATCTCATCCCATATACCAGGTATAAGTTTCACTGATCTATCCTCGCTTGATACTCCCCATGCCTAAAGGCTGGGGATTCTAAAGAAGTTTGCTATAAAAGCCTTATTCTTTGTGGACTTGCCAAAAGCCCTCTACACAGTTCTTCGAAATTGAAGTTCTGCTTACTTTTACGAAGTATGTTTGCCGCACCGTTTATATCAGCATTGATTACTGTTCCGTCAGAAGATTTATACAATCCACGATGGACGCGTCTGCCACTAAACTTGCCAGTGTACGGTTGCTCTGCTTTATATTCAGGAAGTTCATCATCATCAAGAAAGCTGCTTTTTGATGTATAACTTTCTTCCTGTTCGAAATAATTGATGCCGTACTGTTCACAAAGTCCTGATAACAGTTGTCTGAAATCTCCAAAACTGATGTTAGTAAATGTCTGGTTATTTACCTTGCCGATATTGACATTACGCTTAAAATCAGGGTTATAACCAACAATTACAGTTCCGATATCGTTTTTCAGACAATAATTTACAATGTGCCTTACAGATTTACGCATAATGTCCTTTGTTTGATTATTGCGTTTTTCCGTTATGCGAGAAAGCCTGTCTGTATGCTTATTACCTTGCTTGTCCGCTATGGACTGAAGGCGTGCTTTTTCCTTATTCCAGCCTTGGTTGATTGATTTGAGTTTACGACCGTCCATAATGAACGATGTCCCAAGAGTGGTGATACAGGAAGCAAGATTATCTACGCCCAAATCTATAGCCATAGCATTATTTGCAGATAAAGAAGACTTCTTTATCTCGGTTTCATAAACATATTGGACTTTAAAACACTTACCGTTTCGTATCGGAAGAATCCGTACTTCTTTGATGGCTTTACCGTCAAGCCGTTTAGGAAACGGAATCTTAATATCGCAGTCAGGATGAAGTTTTTTAAATGCTCTGCTTATTGGCATTTGAAGATAACCGTTTTTTATAGTAATAGCGTTAGTGGATAATATAAGGTTAAACATCCCACCCTTTTTACGATAATGTGGCATCCTGATATCCTGAAAACGATATTCATTGTGCTTTGCCTTGCGCATGAGATTAAAAAATGACTTAAAGCTTCTGTCTGCAACTTTAAGTGTTTGCTGTGATACACCTGCTTGCAATAAGCCGTAGTTTTCATTCTCTTTGCAGACATGGCAGTTGCTCTCATACGTTAGAAACTTCTTGCTTTCAAAATAGTATTGCCTGATGTTATAGAGTGCAACATTATACAGGTTGTTGGCATAACGGCACATTTCGGCAAGCATGAGATATTGCTGTTTGCTTAATCCTCGTATGATATTTGTCTGCGTGAGATACATATTGTTAACCCCCCTTCTTTCTATATTGGTATATAGATATTATATACCAATATAGAAAGAAAGTCAACCGTATCGCCTTATATCCCCATAGCTGAAGCAAGGGGTTTTACGGCGACATTTGGTAAACGCTTCTTATCCTTGAGTAGTCGATTGACAGACCTGAATCGGCAACTATCTGCACGGATTCATCAAAAAGGGATTCGAGGGAGATGCAATCATCAGATTCCGAGACATCCTGAAATCGGATGCCGTATCTCTCGTAGTCGCGTCCCTTGAGGTCGATAAAAAAGCCGCATACGCCGTAGATCATTCTGTAGCTGTTTTCGAGAACTAGGTCCACGGAATTGCTCAAAAGCATTTTATTATCGGACGAGGATTCCTTGCACATCGCCCTCTTCCTGTCAGCTGCGTCCATCTCGGCCTTGATTTCCTTTTTCGACATGGATGCGATCTCCTCCTTCGAAAGGCGTTTTGCCGTTGACAGATATCTGACTTTGTATTTTCTTTTTCCTTCTTTGTATGCGTTCCACATAAAAAATGGACCCTCCTTTTTGGTTAATACTTACTGTCCGGATTTCCCCCCTCTGCTAATCTCTCTTGCAGTTCAGGAGTAAACTCCGGCGCAGAAGCAATATTGGTAATACGAATTTCAGGGTGTGCAGTCGTCACCTTGTACGCCGGTCTGGCGTATCTGAATCCATGACCGCCGGCCAACATATGAAGCAGCTCGTGTACGAAGACGCTCCTTCTGACAATAGGGCTGACGTCCCTGGAGAGAAGACGTTCATCAATCACAATGTCGTATCTTTTGTTCTTCTTTCTGACAAATCTTTTGCTGAAACACGCACCAAGCAATTTGTTAAATCTTTCACAGTAAACGCATCTTATTTTTGTATAGTCAATCGATATGCCGGAATCGGCAATTATCTGCACGCAGTCATCAAAAAGGGATTCGAGGGAGACGCAGTCATCGAACTCCGGGACAGCCTGAAATCGGATGCCGTATCTCTCATAGTCGCGTCCCTTGAGGTCGATAAAAAAGCCGCATACGCCATAGATCATCCTTTCACAATTTTCGTGAATGAGATCAACAGAATTGCTAGTGAGCATCTTCGCCTCTGGAGAGAAGTCTTCACACATCGATTCTCTCCTTTTGATGGCGGCTTCCTCGGCCTTGATGTCCTTTTTCGACATGGATGCAATCTCCTCCTTCGAAAGGCGTTTTGCCGTTGACAGATATCTGACTCCGTATTTCTTTTTTTCTTCCTTGTATGCGTCCCTCATGAAAAATGAACCCTCCTTTTTGATATCCATCTCCATGTTAACACAAAGTTATTCACACGTAAACCTCAAGCGATGTGTTTAATGCTATGCTAGGACTTCTCGGGGAAAAACATCCCGTTCCCAAAAAGGGGAAAAACAACGAAAAAAACATAGGCAAAACACGGGAATTCCTCATTCTGCCTGCAAGTCATAGAATCGTAATGAAGAATAATGATAAAAAAAGAAAAGGAGGGCAAGAATATGCCGGATTTAAACATAGCGCAAGCGGCCAGCGAGGCAAAGCAGAAGTTCGAGCACGCAATGGACGGAATCAATGCGGAGGCAGGAGGTCTGACAAAGGATGCAACGAAGATGATGATGAGGAGCATTCTGCGCGATCTCGAGAAGGTAAGGGAGAGGCTCAGACAGCTGAGAAACGACAGAGTCGGGCTTGAGCAGGAGCTTTCCTTTGCTGACAGCCCAGAAACAGCAGCGAAGGTACAGAAGGATATCGATGATATCGATCAGAAGATTATTGACCTCGAGAAGCAGGAAAAGGATCTCGAAAGACGGGCGAAGGAAGTGGAAAGAGCAGAGAAAGGAGACGATCTTGTCCATGATGAGCCGGAAGCGAAAACCGAGGAAGGCGATGAGGGCAAGCTGAAAGACCTCGATGACGAGATTGAGCATCTTCACCAGGAGGCATATGACCTCAGCAGCAGGGCACAGTACGCATCTGATCCTGAGGCGGGAGGCATTCTGGCGGACAAGGCCAGGGAAGCCGAGGAAAAGGTGGCCGCACTCGAGAAGCAGAAAGAGGAACTCGAGTCGAAAGCCGAGAAGAAAGAGGACAAGCAGAAGGAAGCCCCGGTCAAGAGAAGATGGTCGAAGGAGGAGCTCAAGATCCTCAAGGATAATTACGGAAAGATGAGCAAGAAGGAGCTTGCAGCTATGCTTGGCAGGAGCCTCAACTCGATCGATGCGAAGGCAAAGAAGCTTGAGGAGACGAAGAGAGTCAGGGAAGCGAGAGCGAGCA
>CADAVL010000012.1 GCA_902791335.1 Oscillospiraceae bacterium | reverse complement strand
GAGGGGCTTGACGGCGTGGTGATCACCAATCACATGAATCCCGACTCTTTAAGAATGTCCAAAGAGGAATGGTGCGAATTTTATATGAAGGATTACCTTGCCGCAAAGGCTGCCGCCAAAGACGGTTTTCGCGTTTATTTGGGTATGGAGATCCGCTTTACGGAAAACAGCAACGATTACTTAGTCTACGGCGTGGACGAAGCATTTATCGGCAGCGCTTACGATTATATTGACAAAGGCATTGAAGCCTTTTACAAAGCGCTGAAGACCGACAAAAACCTCATTGTTCAGGCGCACCCGTTCCGTGATTACATGGAGAGAAACTACACCGAAAAGCTGGACGGCATTGAGGTGTTCAATCTGCACCGCGGCCACAATTCACGCGTGGGCGTTGCCGCGCGGTTTGCAAAGGAAAATCCCGGTGTAATCACCGGCGGCAGTGACGTTCACTATCCCCAAGATACGCCGGTAATCTTTGCACGGTTTAAGGAGCTTCCACGCAACAGCTTTGATATCGCGGCTAATTTAAAACGCGGCGATTATCTTTTGCAGGTTGGGTCTACAGTAATACTGCCGTAATTCATTCGCGGCAATGTTTCAAAAATAAGGTCGGCGGTTTTCCCCTTATCAATAAAAAAGGCCAACGGCGATACCTGCAAAAGGAAGCCAAAGGCGGTTCTTTTGTGAAAAGTTCCTGACGACACAAATTAAAAAAACGCTTTCCGGTTGATAAAAATCGGAAAGCGTTTTTTGTTGTCTCAAAGTCCTTGCCCGAATTCCGGGGCAAAGCTCTCTTGCGGCCGCTTTGAAAAGACCTCCCTTTTGTGCAATCAGCGTATTTTGAGTGCTATTTTTTGAGCACCTGTTCTTTTAAGAACGCGGTCAGCACCTCGGCTGCGGCGGCGTGACCCTCCGTATTCGGGTGGGAGTAATAGTGATCCTTTTCGGAAACGCTCGGCACTGACCGGGTGTTGCCGTCTTTATCGGTGTAAGTATAGACCCCACCGCGGTCGTACGGCAGTGCGCAGGCATAATAGCCTTTTTCCGAACCGCCGAATTCTGACAACACGGCGACGATCGTTTCGCTGTAATCCATGTCACCGGTGTACATCATGCCGTAGCACCAAACAATTTTTGACTGCAGGTTCTTTTCTTTCAAGGTTTTGAGGAAGCTTCTCATATTTTCAGCATAGGTTTCCTCGCCGACCTCCGACGTGCGATCGTTGGTGCCGAGATTTACCACAATCACGTCGGCTTTTTCCTTAAAGTCGTAGGCTTTTGTATTATAAGTGTCGGTATTTCTTGTTCTTCCGTACCACGGCTGCAAGTAGGGATAAAGCTGTGCTATGCTTTCTCTGCCGGGCGCCGGACAAAGGGTTCTGCCGCCCACAGCAAAGGTGGAAAGCCGCGCACCCAAAGCCTCCGCGGTTTTATAAGCGTAGGTATCGGCAGCACCGTTCCCACGGTAGCCCGGAAACAGCGTACCGCAGCCGGCGGTGATCGAATCGCCGATGACCTCAATTTTCAGCCGCTGATCCACCGTTTTGTGCGGCAGCAGCTGTCCTTCGATTTTTAATTCTCCGAGGTTTACAACATTATTAGAGGTTTCGTCCTGCAAGGCGACCTTAAAGGAGTGAAAGCCCTCTTTCAGGCCTTTTGACAAATAAAGATCGCCGTTATTTTCCGGCATGGCAAGATCGGCCACGCGATTTCCGTCAACATAAACAGCAAAGCGGCTGTTCGACTTTCCGCTCAGCAGACGAACCTTGACATCGCCCTTGCAATAGGCTGAAAATTCAAGACTCATGCCGCCGTAATAAAAGCTGATGCCGGACATATATTCGCTGTAGCGGCCGTTGACCGTCAGATAGTCCAGATATTTTAAGATCGGATAGGTCACGCTTTCATCCGTCTTAAAAGGCGGCGCGTCATTGGGGTTTAAAATCTGCGCGCGCAGGCTTACAAGATCGGTGACTGAAAGCCTGTCATCACGGTTTTGATCGGAAAGGAATACCGTTTCCTCGTCCGCGGTTCCTTTAAGAATCGCGTCGACGGCAGACACAATATCCGTTACGCTCACTTTGCCGTCCTTGTTAAGATCGCCGTCGATCGCCACCGTTTTTTCGTCATCGCCGTTTTGGATTTTCATGCCGTTGTTTAAAGAATCATTCGGTTCATTTTCAACCCCGGCCGAAGAAACACATACGGCATACGGTTTTTTGAAAGCCATTCTAAGCGCTGCCACCGAAAGATTTGAAGGCAGCTTTATGAAGTTTCCGTACGTCGCATAGCGGCTGATCGTTTCAGGGTTTTCGGCCGCAGTGTTGTCAGTCACCGTCACCTTTTTCAAGCGCACATTATCAATGTAAATCCTAAAATCCTTGCCGGCACAAATCTGAAACAGTCCGTCGGAAATATCGGAATATCCGGCGCCCACGGTGGAATCCGTTCTGAAATACATCGGCATCCACCGCGTCCAGCGGCCGGTTTCGCCTGAAAGTCTTATAATCGGCGTTGTCTGCTTTACAAAATCGTTGTGCGGCGCAATGCCCAGAATATCGTCCGGATTGGAGCCGGCATTTTCAATGTAATAATCAAAGGTGAATTCGTAATCGGTGTTTGCTTTGAGCCTTGTCATGCGGTAGACATTGTTCTGATCGTTGCCCATATAGGTAAACCAGGTGATTGCCCAGGTGGAGGTTGGCGCGTATTGCATGACGCGATTGCCGTCCACGGACACAACCTGCATGATGTTTTGCCGATCGGTCGGCACGGTAATGCGGTTGTCCTCAAAGTTGAGATCCCACAAAAGGTCTGTTTTGTAAACGGCATTGAGCCTTTCGCCGCTTTTAAAGGTATATTCCAGTGTGGGATTCTCGCTCAAAAACGTGCCACCGGCAGTTTCCCAGTGGGAGAAGGAATATTCGCCGTCGGTGGACTGCGCTTTCAAAAGCACCGGTTGCCCCACCTTAACGGAAGTCTTGCTGCACAAGATCTCGGCATAATCGGTCTTTAAAAACCGACCGTCCGAAGAAAGCGCGGTATTTACAAAGTCTTTGAGGTTTTGCGGTTTTACAAGAGATACCTCGTCGCCGAATTCGTCCCTTGCCGATCCTTGTTCGTATTCGGCCATGGCTGTCACACTGTCCATAAAGGCCATGCACAGCACCAAAAGCACACATAATAATTTTTTCATCTTTATTTTCCTCTTTATAGCTTGGCAGAGCCTGTCAAATTATTTGTCTAAAAAACGGCCGAATATACCGATTTTTTGAAAAAAGGAAATATTCGGCCGCGTTTTTTCTGTAGTGCTGAACCCCTTCAGTTGGGCGTTCACACTCGCAAGTCTATTCGTCCTCTAAAGTATCCTCTACCGAACCGCCGGCATAGCCGCCGTTTTCGGGGTCAAGGCCGGAAAGACCGAACAGACAAAAGTCGGGCAGAGAAAGGGTGATTTCTGCGGTAGGCTTTACATAGGGTTTCATCTTGATTTTCAGCCTCCCTTAATAAATGTCGGCGCTCGGCTCACGGAAGATCGGGTCACCGTTTCTGTCCCAATAGATCGGCATTACAAAGGTATTGCGGCCGACCCAGGCGCTCTTTGTGGGGTCTAAATGCGCCTGATAGGTCATGTAATCCACAAAGCCCGTACCGGTCTTGTATTTTACAAAAGCATTGTGACCCGGGCCGTAGATACCGTTTTTATCGGACTTTGAAACCACCGGACCGTCGGTCTTTTTGCTCCAGTTGGAAAGATCCATCACGCCCTTGCCGCTGGCGTCCTTAAAGGTCATCAGACCAATGGCGTAGTATTCGCTGGTGGAATCGTTGAAAGAATAGGTCATAAACAGCTTGTCGCCGTGGCTGATAAAGCCGGGACCCTCCACCAAGCTTGCGGAAAGCATTTCGTAGCTTTCGGTGCAGCTCACAAGCTTTACGGGCACGGTGTCCGGATCAATGGTGGTGGGATTCAGCATTTTGTTGATATAAATGGCCGCCTCGGTCGTCCAGACAAAGTAGTTTTCGCCGCCGTAGTTCAGCACGGTGCCGTCAATGCTCAATGTAGTGGACGGAATGGTGCTGTGATTTTGGTTTTGCACCTGACCTAAAAAGGTGTATGCGCTTTGCGGATCGTCGGTGGCGCTTTCGGCAACCACCATAGAGCGCGCGTTGGGGTTGTTCTGACAGCAAAGGCTGTCGCGGCCGGTCTTGCCCGCGCCGTAAATATACCATTTGCCGTCAATCATGTGCATTTCGGGTGCAAACCAGCCGCTGCCGTAAGGATCGGTCAGCACGGCCACCGGATTCTCCTTGTTCCAGTTGAATATATCAGCGGATTTCTGCACCATCAGCTTGTTGCCGTTTGAAAATACACGGTAGTAAAAACCGTTGTAATAGGTAAAGGTGGGGTCGGCGCTGGTGTTGTCGTTGTCCGGATTTTCATTGCCGGAATACTTAATAATCGGATTTGCAGCTGTCGGAGAGAAGGTTTTGGAAACCGCTTTGGAATAAACGGTGGTGCCGTCTTTAAAGGTAACGTAGGCCTCGGCCGCGCGGACAACGGACGATGATTTCGGCGAAATGCCGAACAGCGTGCCGAAATAATCGTTGACAACCTTGCCCTTTACCACGGCGCGCGCAACCTTTACGCCCTGTAAATTCTCTTCCGTCCAGTCTACATTGCCGACTTTGTTAAAGGAAGTGCCGGTAATAAACATCACGCCGGCCTCGGCAATTTCCTTGCCGTCGGGGTTATTGAGATGCACAAACACATCATATTTTGAACCGTCGGCAATATCGGAAAGAATGTATACGCCTGCAGTGGCGGCAGTGTCCTTTGAAGCTTTGATCACCATATCGCCGCAAACATACAGCGTAGCAGAAGGCCCTCCGGCAACCGTGTTTTCGCCAACGCTCCAGGAAATCGCGTTTTCGTCGGAAAGCTCCAGCCTTTCGTCAAAGGCCTTTTGATAGTTTTCGGTATTTCCTTTTGTGTCGGTGACCGAAATATCATATTTTACGGCATTCTTTTGATACTGTGCAATCAAGCTTAGATCGCTTAAAACGGGGCTGTCGGTATCCTCCGACCACACGCAGAAGCCGTTTTGATCGATCATTTTGTCGTAGCCGAAGCGTGCAGGCACGGCTTCGCTTGCTTTCACAAGCTCGCTTTCCGGAATGAGCGAACCCATCTTTACGATCGTTTTATAAATTGCGGTGCCGCAGTTATCATAGAAAGTCACGGTGCAGCCGTCGGTTTCCTCATAGCGTGCCGAAAGCGTAACGGCGGTTTTGGACAAAGGATGGTTGAATGCGGCTTTGTCGCTTACCTTGTCTTCGCCGTTATACCAGCCGGAAAAAGCGTAGTATTTGCCGTCTTTTTCTACGAATTCTTCAGCAGAAACACTTACGGCAGCGCCCAGCGTGTGGTTGCCGTTTTTATCCATCGGGCCGGTAATATCGCCCAAGGAAAGCTTGGCGTTGTCCACATTTGAGTTCAAAGAAATATTGTCGGTGCTTAAAGTATCCTCAAAAGTGCCAAACAGTGCAAAATGAGAAATTCTGGCGTAATAATTGCGAACGCCGGAATCGGCCACGGTGTCGCCGATCGTATAGGGGTTGACGCCGCAGATGATCCGCAAACCTACGAATTTTGCCGTGACTGCCTCGTCAAGCGTTACTTTTGAGAGGTTGGAAAGATTATAAAAATCAACGGTTTTTGCCGCAGCGTCGGTGAACAAGCTGTCTTTTGCATTGGCAAAGGACACCGCCATGTGATACGGCGACCAAAAACGGTCTGCGTGACCGAGCAGTGCAAAGCCGTCGATCTTGGAAACGCTGTCAAGCTCGTAGTTCAGCTGTAAATAGTTGGCGGTTTCGTCATCCTTTAAGGAAACGATCGTGCCGTTGGAAGAACGGTTGATAAAGTTGATACTGCCGCTGCCGAAGGTCTGGTTGGTGGAAACTGCGCCCACGGTGGTGAATACGGGGAGATTTGCGCCGGCAGAAGCAACAGTGCCGCCGTCTTTCAATACCAGTGCGTCGGTGTATTTTTCACCGGCGATCAGGCTCTTTTCCGTGTTCATATAGCGCGGATAGGTGATGAACGACGTTGTTTCGTAAGCGCTTTTTGCAATCTGTGTGGCCTCCAGTGTGAAACCCTCGTAAAACCCGAACACATTAAACTCCGAAAGATAAATTTTGCCGTTGGTCGCGGCTGTGTTGACTTTTAAAATAATGTAGCGTGCCGAAAGGTCGCCCCTGTCATATTTGCCGATGTGCTGCGTGAAAGTGCCGTCGGCGGTATTATATGAATAAAGGCATTTTGCACTTTTGATCGCGCTCGAAGTGCTCGACGCATACAAATCGAAGCTGCCGATATTCTTTGCGCTGTCTTTGGAGAAGAGAATATTGAGGCCGCTGATACCCTGAACCTTACCGAGGTCGTAGGTAAAGGTGGCATAGCCGCCAGATACGGTGGCGCTGCTTTCGTAATCGGCCATATAAGAATTATTGTAAAGCTCCGGTGCATTGACCGCTTCCTCCGAAAGCTTTTCACCGTCGGCGCTGTAAAAGTCAACCGTGGCGTCGGCGTTTTTCAAAAGTGTGGGTGCAGTAAAGTCCGCAAACGGTGCGGCGCGGTCGCTAAAGGTGGGGTTTTCGGCCGTAAAGTGCGAAACGTACTCCTTGCCGTATACCTGAAATTCAGCAAGACGTGCGTAAATGTTTTTTACGTCGTCAAGTGCCGTACCGGTTGCCTGATAGCCGTAAGGATACGGATTGATTATCTTTAAGGCAACATAGCGCGCTGTGCAGGAGGAACCGTCGGACAGAGAGAAGATCTGCGAAAGATCGTTTTGCGTGTTTTTGAATTCGGCAATTTTGGTCATCTGACCGTATTCGGCCGAAGCCTTGCTCACATAAAGCTCATAGTGACCGGTCATGACGTCTCCGTTGGAAGAAACAACGGCGATTTTGGAAATATCGTAATTGGCGCCGAGGTCATAGGAAAGCCACAGGAATTTCTCCGTACCGTCAATGGTCGGGTAATAAGCGCCGTCCACCTGCTTATAGAACGTGCCGTTTTGACCCGAGCGGCATTCGTTACCGGCATTTTCATCATAAAGCTGTTCCTTTGCAGCCATGAACGCGCCGGATCTCTGCCAAGCGCTGCCGTTATATGTATACTGCGCCGCGCTTAAAACGGCTTTTGTATTGTTTTGCGGATTGGCAATGGCCGTGACACCGGCGGCAAGGTCGGTGGGCAGCACCTTAGGAGCGTTGGAAGAAACGGTGAATTCATTGTCTTTAATCACGGACGGCTGGCCGTAAACCGCGAATTCAGAAAGGCGCGGGTAGCCGGTATTTTCGCTCCAGCCGCTGCAGGCGGTCTTTAACTCTTCTTTACTCATTAAGGAATAAGAATAATCAATCGGGCTTAAAATACGCAGTGCAACGTATCTTGCGCGGACGGTTTCGCCGCCCTTTACCGTAAAGCTTTGCACCTGCGAACGGTTTTTGTTGCGGTATTCAATCAGTCGGTTTTCCTCTGTAAAGCTGTCGGAGGTTTCGGAAGCGTAGATCTCGTACCGACCGGTCATAAATTGGTTTTGCGTGTTGGCGGTGGCAAAGGTAAACATGGAAATATCGTAAAAACCGCCGAGATCATAAATAATGTCCTGGTAAGCTTTTGTGCCGTCGGTCAAAGGAATGCCGGCTGTTTTATCAAAGAAAACGCGCGAACCCGGGGCGGCATCTACCTTATAAGACTGATATTGGTTGGCCATGCCGTCGTAAAGACGGGCGGTATCGTCGGAAAACTTTGCCTCTTTTTTTGTCCAGCTACTGCCGGAGAGCTGATAGGTATAGCTGTAAAAGCGGAAGCCCTCGGTGTCGGCAGTGGAAATGCGCTCGGAACCGTCGGGTGCCGCCGCAAGGGTGAACGTTCCCTGCGCGGTTTCGGCGGTTGCCGTGAACTTTTCGCTGGTCGTGGTGTTTTTTTCCTCGGCGCTTGCCATGATTCCCATGGGCCACATGCAGAAAATCATTGCGGCGCTGAGAAAGAACGCGGTGATTCTTTTCTTCATCATTCTTGACTCCTTTGTTTATTTTTTGCGCGATTTATATACTTCCGAAAGAATGCTCTCCCGGTATTTTTGGGGGCTTTTACCAAGGTGCTTTAACACAAATCTTGAAAAATAGGAATAATCGGTAAAGCAGGCGATCTTTGCCGCCTCCTTTAAAGAAACGCTTTCGTCTGCCAAAAGACTTTTGATATAGGTCAAGCGAAGATCCAGAACATACTGCTTTGGGCTGATACCGTACTTTTCCTTAAAACGTTTTCTGAACTCCGACACCGAAAGACCGGCCAGCTTTGCGTACTCCTCCATCGTGGCAATGCCAAGCTTTGAGCTTAACATCACGTTGGCAACATACTCAATGGGATCGTGAAAACGAATATCTCCGCTTTGGCGACAGTACATACGCCCAATCAGGGCAAAAATCTCAATGCCGATCGCTGTGGAAACAATGGCGTTGTTGTAATCCCGACGCTGCAAATTTACACGCAGACGGTCGAAGCCGAAAGAAAGCTCCTCGGACGGTCCGATATAAAACGAAGGCTCGTCCGGCAGGCCGAAAACGTCTAATGGCACGCCTCGGTCGTAGTGCATAAAAAGCCAGCGGACATTTTCGCTGTAACGCACCTTATAGGCCGTTTTGCAGGGTAATATTGCAACATCGCCGGCCGTTACTGCGTGGGTTTCTCCTTTTATGTCAATATAAGCTTCGCCCTTTAAAAGATAAATGAGCATTTCATCGCGCCAGGAGGCCGCACGTTTAAAATCGCCCTGCGCGTCGCCCTCGAATTTTCCGCAGCTGTGAATGTTCAGCTGTCGTCCGAAATAGGTATCGACGTTTTTCATGCGCTCTTCTTCCGAAATTAAGCCTACAATCGAATACAAAAAGCATCTCCCCTATTGTTTTTTTGCTTTCCTCGCAGTGTGATAATATTATGCGCTGTTTCATTTTTTTAAACCGCAATTTTATAAAATGCGCGCCGTGCGGCTGAAAGTTTATCTCTTCTAATTTCATTGTAGCACCAGAAAACTTTTTAGTAAATTGAAATAATCGCTTTGAGGTTGCATTTTTGAAATTTCAAAAATTCTCAAAAAAGCGCCGCAAAAGTCTTGTGCAATTTTTTTAGTGTGCTATACTGACCGTATAAAATTTAAAAACGCGAACGGTGATACATTTACCTTCGCAAAAGGGTGAAAAGCCATGAAATTAGGACTGTGCACCGATGTAAATTTCAGCAATTGGGACAACGTGAAGCTGGCGGCCGAATGCGGCTTTCAATACCTTGAATTACCTGTTCGGGACATTGTAAAGCTTTCCGGAGATGAAATTGAGAGCTACAAAGAGAAGGCGGCGGAATTCGGGCTTCCGGTGCTTTCGGCAAACGGTTATTTCCCGAACGATCTAAAATTTGTTGGGAACAATATTGATTTGGCGAAAATTGAAAGCTACGCGAAAAAGGCCACCGAAAAGCTTTCAAAATTCGGTATAAAAACTGCGGTGTTTGGCAGCGGTCCGTCGCGTGCCGTGCCGGACGAGTTTTTAAGGGAAACGGCACTCAACCAAATTGCCAAGGTGCTGGGGATTGTAAACCGTGAGGCGATGGCGGCGTTTTGCGGCGACGGGTCAAGATTTGCGGTGGTAGATGAAGTTTTGCGGCAGTGACAGAGCTTCGGCGTTTACAAGCGACGAAAATGGATCTTTAAAATCGGGGCCGGCATGGAAATTCCAAGTCGCGTGCGGCGCCGTCGCCTTGAAAAGGCGACGAAAAAAAAAAAAAAGAACCGAAAGAATTTCGGTTCTTTTTTTTAAGCGCCCTGCGGGTTTTGCCGCAGGGCGCGCGCCGCGCGCGACTTTGGATTTTCATGTCGCTCCGATTTTAAGAGAAGCAACTACCTGTTTTTGTCAGCATTGGATTTTTTTCAAAAAAGATCTGCCGCATTTTTCTTTCTATGCATTGCTTTTTAAAACCCGGTCTGCCCTTTTCAAAAAAACAGCGCCCCGCCGCAAAAGCATAAAAAGAAAACAGCCGCCCGAGCGAAAAAAACTTCGACCGTCGCGGCTGCCCTTTTAATTTTTAAAATCGCTTTTGAAGGCTATAAAACAACACCTTTACGCGTTCGCTGCGGCGGCTTCGTCCGCCTTTTCGTCCAGCTTTTTGTTTCTGAAATACAGTGCAACGTCAATGGAAATTTCAATGAAGTTGAGCACATAGAAGAAAAAGCTTAAAACGAAAATCACGCCGCTGCCCTTTGCCACGCCGAAAAATCCGCAGGCCTCAATAATCTTCTTGGCAATACCAAACGCATAGCCGATTAAGAGAAATACCTCAAAAAACAGACTTTTGCCCTTAGCCGTGCGCGAGATCCAGGACTTGCGAATGGAGATCGGCCAGGAAAGACCGAAGCAAAAAATCGTTAACGCCTCTAAAAGATTGACAATCATAAATAATCCTCTTTTTACTTATTTTCTGCGATAGTCCGGCAAAAGCTTCGGCGATACAGCGTCGGTTTTAATGCCGGCGTCCTCGCGCTCCTTGTCAAACCGGTTAATATGTTCCAGCGTCAGCTTGCCAACGGTAGTTTTTGAAGCAGTAGCCGCCGCATTTTGACCGGCATTTCTGCCAAAAACGATAATATCCAATAGCGAATTACCCATCAAGCGGTTGCGGCCGTGAATTCCGCCGACCGCCTCACCGGCAACAAAAAGATTTTCTACCGTGGTAGACATACCATCTACATTGATATCCAATCCGCCGTTTTGATAGTGCAGCGTCGGATAAACCAAAATCGGTTCGCGGCGAATATCAATGCCATAGCTTGCAAACATTCTCATCATGGCAGGAATGCGCTTTTCAATGGTGCCCTCGCCGCCGATCTTTTCGATCATCGGGGTATCGAGCCAAACCGCTTTGCCGTCGCCCGTGTCCACGCCCTCTTTGCGGTCGGAGCACTCTCTGATAATGGATGCCGCGGCCACGTCACGGGTTTCCAGCGGGTGCATAAATACCTTGCCGTCGCGGTTCACGAGCTTTGCACCGAGCGAACGCACCTTTTCGGTCACCAGCGCACCAAAGATCTGCTGCGGAAAAGCCGCGCCGGTGGGGTGATACTGCAGCGTGTCGGCATATAAAAGCTTTGCGCCCACGCGATAGCCTAATACCAGGCCGTCGGCCGTTGCGCCGTAGTGATTCGAAGTCGGGAAGCCCTGATAATGCATTCTTCCGGCGCCGCCGGTGGCAAGAATTACAGTTTTTGCGCGTGCAACCATCAGCTCATGGGTTTCCATGTTCATCAGCACAGCGCCGGCCGCCTTGCCGTTTTCGTCCAAAATCAGTTCAATGGCCGAGGTGAAATCCACCACCGGAATGCCGCGGTTCAGCACCTCGTCACGCAAGGTACGCATAATTTCCGCGCCGGAATAGTCCTTTGCCGCGTGCATACGTTTTCTTGAAGTACCGCCGCCATGGGTGGTGATCATGGTGCCATCGGGTGTTTTATCAAATTCCACGCCAAGACCGCTCAACCACTGAATTGCCTCGGGTGCGTCGCAAACCAGCTTTGCCAAAAGCTCGCGCTTTGCGGCATAGTGACCGCCGCCGAACGCGTCCACAAAGTGAATGGCCGGCGAATCATTCGGTTTGTCGGCCGCCTGAATGCCGCCCTCTGCCATCATGGTGTTGGCATCGCCCATGCGAAGCTTGGTGACCACCAAAACATTTGCACCGGCGTTGTCAGCTTCGATCGCCGCCGAAGCACCTGCGCCGCCGCCGCCGATGATCAGCACGTCTACGTCGTATTTTACATCGTCCAATGAAATATCTGACGCGGCAATGCGGCTGTGTGCCTCCAGCATTTCTGCCAGCTCGTGCGGCACCTGCTCGCCCTTATTGGGGCCGATCCTCAAAGTGGAAAACTCACTCTTTTTATAATCGGGGTGATACGCCGCCAGCAGTTGATCCTTTTCGTCCGCCGTCATTCGGGCAGGCTCATAGGCAATATTCTCATCTCTTGCGGCTTCCACCGCTTTTAAGGATTCTTTGAATTTTTCATCATACATTTGTGCCATAGCCTCCCTTTACTTTTCAATATCGCGGTTGTTGTAAAGCTCTTTCAGTTCCTCCACCGGCTTGCCCATTAAGGCTTCGATCAGCTCGGTAAAGGTGCCGTCCTTGATCTCTTTCACACGGTCTTCCAAATGTCCGCATTTCGGTGCCAGATACTTGCCGTTTAAGCGGCGCGCAAGCATGGCAACCTGCGGATGAGAAATGCCGGCCGGACAGCGTGAGGAGCAAACACCGCACATCACGCAGTCAAACGATTCCTCCGCGCATTTGTCATATTCGCCGCGCTGTGCGTAAGCGATGTACTGCATTACATTTAAGCCCTGCGTACAGCTTTTGGTGCAGGCATTGCAGCCAACACAGGCGTAAATTTCGGGGTAAAGCTGCATCATGATCTGCTCGGTCGGCTTGATCTTTTCAATATCGTACACCTGCTTGACCAACGGAAAAAACGGCAGAGTTGCCACATACATATTGTTTTCCACTTTGGTCTGGCAGGCAAGACAGGTTTTCAGCTCACGGTCGCCTTTAATGCGGTAAATGGTTGCGCAGGCGCCGCAAAATCCGTTTCGGCAGCCGCAGCCGCGCACCAGCTGATAGCCGGCGTATTCCATGGCGCGCATGATCGTTAAATTATCCGGCACGGTGTACTGCTTGCCAAACAGGTAAATTTGAACCATGTTTTCCATTTTTCTGTTTCTCCTTATCAGTATTCATCGGGCAGTTCGTCCAGCTCGTCGCAGCGGAAGACCGGACCATCCTTGCAGACGTATTTTGCACCGATGTTACAGCGGCCGCATTTGCCGATGCCGCATTTCATTCTCAGCTCCATGGTGGTGTAGACCTGGGTCTTGTCAAAGCCCATTTCCTGAAGCCCCTGCAATGTAAATTTGATCATGAGCGGTGGGCCGCACAAGATGGCGATCTTGTCGGTCGTGAACCCAAGCTCTTTTACATAGTTCGGCACAAAACCAACATGGCCGTCCCATTCCGGCTGTTCACGGTCAATGGTTAAATGCACGCTTACACCGGCGTCGGTTGCCCATTCGTCAATAATCTCTTTATAATCCACCAGATCCTGCATGGAGCGCGAACCGTAGACAATGTCGATTTTGCCGTAGCGGTCGCGATAATGGCGGCAGTAATTGATCACCGAGCGAAGCGGCGCCAAACCGATACCGCCGGCAATAAAGAGCATATCGTGACCCGTAAATTCGGTATCCACGGGAAACGGCCGGCCGTATGGGCCGCGAATGGTGATCTGCTGACCCACCTCCATGGCGTGCAGCCAATCGGTCACACAACCGCATTTTTTAATGGAGAATTCCATAAATTCCTCGTTTGTGGGGGAAGAAGTAATGGAAAACATTGCTTCGCCCACACCCGGCACGGAAAGCATGGCGCACTGGCCGGGCTTGTGCTCAAAGGCTTTTTTGCCGTCCGGTGTTACCACGCGGAAGGTCTTGACATCGGGGGTATCAATGCGAATATCGGTAACAACGCCGATGACCGGCATCAGCGGTTCTTTCATCTCAGGCATCTTCTCTACCTCCCAACGCTTTCATTACCTTAACAATATTCATGTTGATGGGGCATTTTGCAAGGCATCGACCGCAGCCCACGCAGGAGAACAGTCCGTCGTTGTTGGTGGGATAATACACAAGCTTGTGCATAAACCGCTGACGGAAACGCTCCAACTGCGTCAGACGCGGCTGACCGGCAGACATCTTTGTAAAATCGGAATACATACAGGAATCCCAGCAACGAAAACGCTTGATGCCGTGACCGGTATCAAAATCCTTGATATCGTAGCACTGGCAGGTGGGGCAAACAAAGGTGCAGGTGCCGCAGCCAAGACAGGCGGAGGAAAGCTCTTTCCACTGGGGATCATCAAAAAATTCCGCGGTTTTTCCGCTGCCGAAGCCCTCGGTCTTCAGATCCTTTAACGGCAGCTTTTGAAGCCGCTCGCGAATCAGCGCCTTTTGCTGATCGACAGCTTTCTCGTCGGCCTCTTCGGTAATCGACGACAAAGCGTCCAAAAGCTTTTTGCCCTTTTCGGTCTTCGCGTCAAAGAACAGCTCGTCGTCGGTTCGGTACGTCACAATATCGCCCGAGGGTTCTGCCGCGTCGATGCCGAACGTGCCGCAAAAGCAGGTTTCCTGCGGCTTATTGCAAGCCGTGGAGATAATCAAAGCGTGCTCTCTGCGGTTTTTATAATAGGTGTCCTGCGGTTCCGCTAAAAATACGCGGTCGAGCACCTCAAAGCTCTTGACATCGCAGGCGCGCACGCCGAACAGCACAAAATCCTCGCATTCCTTGCGGGTGTCAATAAGCTCAATATTCTTGCCCTCCACCTTGAAATCCATCAGGTTTTCGGTTTGCGGAAAGAAGAAATCCTTGGCGCTTCGCACCGTATTGAGCGCATTCGACAGGGTCTTGCCCACTGCCCACGCTTCAAACTTTGCACCGGCTTTGGTGTCTACCGGAAGATAAAGCGCCGAGGTCTTTGCAATAGCGGAGAAAAGCTCCGGCAGTTTTGAAAGTGAAATCTTACGCATTGCCGTGCCCCCTTTCCACAGCCTCCGACGGTTCGGGATCGTCGGTGGTGTAATTGACGATCGGCGCGCGGCTGCCAACCTCGGCGCCGGCCTGATAATCGCCGTAGAAGCTGTTGATATCCTTAATAAATTTGCGGTTTAACAGATGCAGCGGAATGTGCTGGGGGCAAACTCTTGAGCATTCGCCGCAGTCGGTACAGCGGCCGGCTACGTGAAACGCCCTGATAATATGGAACATTTTTTCCTCAAAGCTGTCAGCCGCGGCCTTGTTCTGAACACCGGAATTCGGGTTGTCAAACACACATTTTTCGCAGGTACAGGCCGGGCAGACATCGCGGCAGGCATTGCAGCGAATGCAGCGTGAAAGCTCGCCCTGCCAAAAAGCAAACCGCTCGTCGGGCGTCATCTGCTCCAGCCTTTCCACCTCATCAAAACGGTGGCTGTCCAAAACCTCGCCGTCCTCGCCCAAAAGCTCGTCGTAAGCAACGTGCTTTTTCGACTTGCAGTTTTTGCAGCGGTCGGAAAGCAGTGTTTCAAAATCAAATTCCAAATCGCCGTCGAACAGCGTTTTTACGGTGACTTTATCGCCGTTTACCGAGACGTCGGAAACACTCTCGACTTTTTCTCTAAGGTCCTTGCCGCTTAACATACCGCCGCAAGGCACGCCCACGGCATAAACCTTTTCACGGTCAAAGCGGTGCTCGGTCAAAAGCTGGTTAAAGCTGTAGCTGTCGCACGGCTTTAAAAACACCAGCAGCTTTTTTTCTGTTTTTGCGGTTTCGGAAATAAGATATTTTGAAAAGTTTGCGCCGCAAAAGCTGTTCCAGCAAAAGTCTTTCTTTAAAGCGTCCTCGTTTTCAAAAACCGCCGGGGTAACATCATAAGAGAATTCGCCGACCCGATAGCCCAAAACGCGATCCACCGTGCCGTTTTTCAAAAGCTCCAGCGCCTTGTTTAGGAGCGCGTCGCGCGTTACTTCTTGCATCGCAAATCCTCCAATCTTTTGTTTTCGCCGAGCGCGGCGACGGTTTCAACAAAATCATTCATCGTGGCGGCAAACTTGGCGCCCTCCGCGGCGCTGACCCACTCCACTCTCGTGCGTTCTTTTTCAATGCCGAGATAATCGAGCATGGAGAAAAGCAGTGCCATGCGGCGACGGGTGTAATAGTTGCCGGAGGTATAGTGGCAGTCACCGGGGTGACAGCCGCAAAGAATCACGCCGTCCGCACCGCGCTGAAATGCTCTTAAAATAAACATGGGATTTACGCGGCAGGAACAGGGAACGCGGATAATTTTCACGTCGGCCGGATAGTTCAAGCGGTTGTTTCCGGCAAGATCCGCACCGGCGTAAGAACACCAGTTACAGCAAAACGCCACAATCAGCGGCTTATATTCGTTTACTTGCATATTGCGTCCACCTCCGCCATAATTTGCTTATTCATAAAGCCCTTCAGATCCATTGCGCCGGACATACAGGCCACCGTGCAGGCGCCGCAGCCCTGGCAAACCGCTTCGTTCACCTTGGCAACGCGCCGAACCTTGGTGGTGCGGTCGGGCATTCTGAATTCCTTGTCCTCATAAGTAATTGCGCCGTAAGGGCAAACCTTTTCGCAGGTCGAGCAGCCGTTGCACATCATTTCATCGGAATGTGCCACGCAGGGGTTACCAAGCAGCTTATCTTTGCAGAGCAGACCGATCACCTTGGAGGCGGCGGCACCCGCTTGCGAAACGGTTTCCGGAATATCCTTCGGTCCTTGGCAGGTGCCCGAAAGGAACACGCCGGCCGTAGGACTTTCCACCGGACGTAGCTTCGGGTGCGCCTCGGTGAAGAAATCGTTTGTATCCATGCTGGCAGTCAGCATGGTTGCCAGCGGACGGGCGGATTTATCCGGCTCAATGGCGGCGGCAAGCACCACAAGGTCTGCGTCAATATGCAGCTGACGGTTGTCGATCAGGTCGGAACCCTGCACCTTTAATACGCCGTTTTCGGGTGTGACCTTGCCGACCATGCCTTTAATGTAATGCACGCCGTATTCCTCCACGGCACGGCGGTAGAATTCATCAAAGTTCTTGCCCGGCGTACGCACGTCAATATAAAACACATAAACGTCGGTGTCGGGGTATTTATCGCGAATGAGCATGGCGTGCTTCGCGGTATACATACAGCAGATCTTGGAGCAGTATTCCTTGCCCTTTTCGGCGCAGGCTTCGCAACGCGAGCCGACGCACTGCACAAATACAATGGTGTGCGGATGCTGATGATCGGACGGGCGCAGCAGCGTGCCGCCGGTCGGTCCGGCCGCGTTCATCAAACGCTCCAGCTCCAAAGAAGTGATAACATCCTTCGACTGTGCATAGGCAAATTCGTCGAATTTTTCCATGGAAATGGGATTAAAGCCGGTGGCGACCACAATGGCGCCGTAGCGTTCTTCTAAGAATTCGTCCTTAGCCTTGTAATCAATGGCGCCGGCACCGCAGACCTTGGAACAAAGGCCGCATTTGCCGCTTTTGAGCATCAGACAGTGATTGGGGTCAATGGTGGCCACCTTAGGCACGGCCTGTGCAAAGGGAATATACACGGCGTGGCGGTTATCCATGCCGAGGTTGAATTCATTCGGCACCTTTTTCATGGGGCACTTTTCGGTGCAGGCGCCGCAGCCGGTGCAAAGCGTTTCGTTTACATAGCGCGCTTTCCTTTTAATGGTAACGTCAAAATTACCCACAAAGCCCTTGACGTCGGTCACCTCGGAATAGGAAAAAATGCGGATTTTTTCATTTTGGGCAACGTCTACCATTTTAGGGGTCAGAATACAGGCGGCGCAGTCGAGCGTTGGGAAGGTCTTGTCGAGCTGTGCCATTTTGCCGCCGATGGTGGGCTTGGTTTCCACAATATCCACCGGAAAACCGGCGTCGGCAATATCCAGCGCGGTCTGAATGCCGGCAATACCGCCGCCAATGACCAGCGCGCGCTTGGTGACGGGGCTTTCTCCCGGCGTCAGCGGTGCGTTTAGGGAAACCTTTGCAACCGCGGCTTTTGCCAGAATAATGGCTTTTTCCGTGCCGATCGGCATTTCTTTATGTACCCAGGAGCATTGCTCACGGATATTGGCAATTTCCACCATGTAGGAATTAAGCCCTGCGGCGGCCGCTGTTTTGCGGAAGGTTGCCTCGTGCATACGCGGCGAGCAGGAGCAGACCACAATGCCGTCCAGCCGATGCTCCTTTACGGCCGCTTTGATCATTTCCTGACCGGCCTGGGAGCACATATACTGATAATCTGTGGAGAAAACCACGCCCGGCTCGTGCTTCATGGCTTCGGCCACGGCTTTTACGTCCACCGTACCGGCAATGTTGGTGCCGCAGTGGCACACAAATACTCCGATTCTTTTCATGAATGGTTTCTCCTTTCTTATTTAGAATATTTTCTCATGGCGCTCACAATGGCCTGCTGGGGCAGATCATCGTCCAAAAGCGCCGGAATGCTGTCGGCCGTCATGTGATTCATGCCCTTTTGACGAATCACTGTAAGACGGACAGCCTCCACAAGCTTTGCCGGCTCCACACCGCGCGGACAGCGATCCACACAGGCAAAGCAGGAAAGACATTTATAAATAGAGGGCGATTGCATCAGCTTGTCGATCTCGCCGGTTTCCACCATATAAACAAACTGGTGCGGATGATACTCCATTTCATCATAGGAGGGACAAGTGCCGGAGCATTTGCCGCAGCGCATACACTTTAAAGGGTTTACGCCGCTCATCTTTAAAATCTGCTCTTTTGCGCGGTCATTCTTCTGTGACATGTTGCTCCTCCTTTAATCCAAAAGCTTCGGCCATCAGCTCGGTGAAATACACCACCGGCGCGCCGCCGTTTTTGGAAAGATTATATTTGCACAAAGGACAGGCGGTCATCACCGTGTCTGCACCGGCGTTCATGGCGTTCTCGGTAACCGCCGCCGATTTTTTGGCCGAGGATTCGGGATCGTCGGTGACAACATAGCCGCCGCAGCACTCATTACGCATGGCGTAGACCACCGGCTCGGCGCCGAGCGCGCGAATGAAGTCCTCCATAATGGTGGGGTTTTCGGGGTTGTCAAAGGCCATGACTTTGTTCGGACGAAGTAAAAGACAACCGTAGTAAGCGGCAATTTTGCGTCCGGTAAGCGGCTTTACCACCGCCGCTTTTACCTTGTCAAAGCCCACCTTGTCGCGCAAAAGCTCCAAAAAGTGCAGTACCTCGGTTTCTCCGTTATAAGGTGTGAATTCGCCGCCGTCCTGTGCCATATAAAGGTTTACCTTATTGGCAAAGTCCGCGTCATTTTGCATGCAGTAATTGGTTTGCTTTATTACATTGTGGCAAGCCGAGCAGACCGTAACAAGCGGCATTCCTGCTTCCTTTGCCGATTTTAAGGCGCGGACGCTTGAAAGCTTGGAGGCGATTTCGTCCTTTGCGGACACAAATACGCCGCCGCAGCACTGCCAGTTGTCCGGCTCGATCGGCTCAACATCTAATTTTTCTAAACATTTGCGGGCATAAAAATCCAGCTCCTTCGCTTTGGTGCGAAGGGTACAGCCCGGGAAATAACTGACTTTCATGGTGTTTCTCCCTTTTTTGAAGATTAAACCATCTGTTCGGGATGGAAAACCTCGTCGAATTTTTCTTCGGTCAAAAAGCCGAGCGCCACACAGGCCTCTTTTAAAGAAATATTATCATGAAATGCTTTTTTGGCGGTTTTGGCGGCGTTTTCATAACCGATATAAGGGTTCAGCGCTGTAACCAGCATTAAAGAATTATGTAAATTATGATACATTTTTTCTTTGTTTGCCGTAATGCCTACCGCACAGTTTTTATTAAAGGAGCGAATGGACTCCGAAAGCAGTCTTGCCGACTGCAAAAAGTTATAAATGGTTACCGGCATGAATACATTCAGTTCAAAATTGCCCTGCGAAGCGGCAAAGCCGATGGCGGCGTCGTTGCCCATGACCTGCACAGCCACCATGGTAACCTGCTCGCACTGAGTGGGGTTCACCTTGCCGGGCATAATGGAGGAACCGGGCTCGTTTTCGGGAATGTGGATCTCGCCGAGACCGTCGCGCGGGCCGCTTGCAAGCCAACGCACATCGTTGGCAATTTTCAGCATATCCGCGGCCGTGGCTTTGATCGCGCCGTGTGCAAAGACGATCTCGTCCTTTGAAGTGAGCGCGTGGAATTTATTCTGTGCCGTAACAAAGGGCTTGCCCGTCAGTTCTGCGGCCTTTTTGGCCACCAATTCCGAAAAGCCCTCCGGTGCGTTCAGACCCGTACCGACAGCGGTGCCGCCGAGCGCTAATTCGTGCAGCGGCAAAACGGCCATTTTTAAAAGCTCGGAATCTCTTTCAAGACTTGCGCGCCAGCCGGAAATTTCCTGACTGAACTTAATGGGGGTTGCGTCCTGCAAATGGGTTCTGCCGGATTTTACAATGCCCTCGTTTTCCTTTTCCAGCCGTTTAAAGGTTTCCACCAGCTCTTCAATGGCCGGCAACAGCTGATTTTCAATGGCCAGTACGGCGGAAATATGCATGGCCGTGGGAAAGGTGTCGTTGGAGGACTGACTCATGTTGATGTCGTCGTTCGGGTGACAGAGCTTTTTGCCCGCGATCTGGTTTGCGCGGTTGGCAATGACCTCGTTGGCGTTCATGTTGGACTGTGTCCCGGAGCCGGTCTGCCAAACTACCAGCGGAAAATGATCGTTGAGCGAGCCGGAGATCACCTCGTCGCAGGCGGCCTTGATCGCTTCTAATTTTTCCGCGGTCATTTTCTGCGGCTTTAATTCGGCGTTCGCCATGGCGGCGGCTTTTTTCAAAATGCCGAAAGCGTGTGTAATTTCACGCGGCATGGTTTCAATGCCCACGCCGATCTTAAAATTTTCGTGACTGCGTTCGGTCTGTGCCGCCCAAAGTCGGTCGGCAGGAACCTGAACCTCGCCCATAGAGTCGTGTTCTGTACGGTATTCCATCTCAATTACTCCTCTTTTCATGATCACAATAAATTATAGATACTCTTGTTAATTTTTTAACATTTCCTTGCGCGTTTTGGAACAGTCAGGGCACCTGAGTGCCCTCCCGAACGCCCTTTCTTATCCGGAGCGCTTGTGTTAAATTTTCAAATTCTTAATAACCTCTTTTAAGGTATTGGCGCTATGCTGTAACTTCTTGATTTCATCGTCCTGAAGCGGAAGATTGACCTTGCCTCGTACGCCGTTGTTGCCCACCATATTAAGCGTGCTTAAACAAACATCGTCCACGCCGTATTCGCCATGCATCATGGTGGAAACCGTCATGGTGGTGTCGATACCGCTTAAAATGCACTTGCAGATGTGGCAGACCGAAACCGAAACGGCATAAAAAGTTGCGCCCTTTCTTGCAATCACGCGGCCGCCGGATTTTCTCACGTACTGCTCAATTTCAGCAAAATCCAGTTTGGGGCTTGTAATGCCCGGCGTGGTGATCAGCTTTTGGCATTCGTTGATCGGCACATTGGAAATATTGGCAACCGACCACGGAATAAAGGAAGAATCCCCGTGTTCACCAAACACATATGCGTGCACGTTGCACTGGTTGATGTTATAATACTCCGAAAGTCTGGAACGCAGACGGGAGGTATCGAGAATGGTGCCCGAACCGATGATCTGGTTTTCCGGCAGACCCGAAAGTTTATAAAATGTGTATGTAAGAATATCCACCGGATTGCTCACAATGATATAAGCGGCGTTCGGCGCGTGCTTCACAATTTCCGGAATAATCATTTTGGTGATATTCACGTTGGTCTGCGCCAGCTCCAAACGGGTCTGACCCGGCTTTCTGGCAATGCCCGAGGTCACAATCACAATGTCCGAATTTTCGGCGTCGCGGTAATCTCCGGCATAAATTGAGCAGGAGCTGCAAAAAGGCGTTCCCTGGCGAATATCCAGTGCCTCGCCCAAGGCCTTTTCATTGTTAATGTCGATCATTACGATCTCCGAAGCCATGCCCATGACGGTGAGCGTGTAAGCAATGGTTGAGCCCACGCTGCCGGTTCCGATAATTGAGATTTTGTTCATAATGCACCTTCCATATTACATAATTCTACTTATTTTATCATGTTTTTTGTATTTTTTCAATGGTTACTTTGATATAGCACCGATACTTTTTCGGTATAGTAAAATTATTTACTATATTCCCGCGTGCTGTTTAAAAAGCAGCCGCCGCGCCGAGGGGAGAGTCATAGATCAGACATATGCGCGCTGAATTTTCTCCGTTGAGAACCCGGAACCAGCCGTGATAAAGCCGGAAGTTTCCCTGCGCGCCGCTGCCTTCGGCGAAAGCCGGGGGCCGAAGGCGCCCCGACTTTCAGCGGTGTTTTCCCATAAAGGGAAAACACCGCGCGGCGCGCAGGGAAACTTCCGGCTTTATCGCGGCTGGTACTTTACTCAAAAAAACAAACGCTCCTCACAAAGCTTACGTTTCAATTTCCTTTGGCGGTAAAATATCATGCCAAACCGATTCATAAAACAAACGGCGCTGTTCTTTCGGGTCGTCGGTAACGCTCAAGATCCACATCAGCTTTGTAAACGCGGCCTCCGGCGTCATATCGTAGGCCTCCAGCACGCCGAATCCCCGAAGATCCTTGCCGACCTCGTATACCGAAAGGTCAGTGCCCTCGCTTTGTACCTGCGTGGTCAGCACGACCGGCTTTCCGGCTTTCAGTGCTGCAATCACCTCGCGACGGAATTCCCCGTTACGGTAAGGCAGTCCGCCCACGCCGAAGGCTTCGATCACCAACGCCTTATAATGCGAAAGCATATAGTGCAAAAGCGCCGCGTCGGTGGCAGGCGTCAGCTTTAAAAGCCCCACGGACTGCTCCAGTCTTTCATAAAACCGCGGCTGACCCAACGTGGGATTGAAATAAACCACCAGCCGTCCGTTCTGCACCGAGGCGATCGGCGGATAATTGGGGCTTTCGAAGGCAAAGTAGCTTTTGGAGCGGATCTTTCTTGCGCGGCTGCCCAAAAGAACCTGGCCGCCGAACACCACCAAAACGCCGTGAAGCTCCGAGCAGGCGCACAAAAAGCTGTCGGAAAGATTTTGCTTTGAATCGGTGGACTCGAAACCGATCGGTTTTTGCGCGCCGGTCAGAATGATCGGCTTTTCACTGTTTTGCAATAAATAGGAAAGCGCGGCGGCCGTGTAAGCCATTGTGTCGGTACCGTGGGCAATCACAAAACCGTCGTAGCGGTCGTACTGTTCTTTGATCTTTGCCGCAAGTATCTGCCAATGCGCCGGCGTGATATTGGTGCTGTCCAGCGAAAAGGGCTGCACCGCGTCCACCGAACAGTAGCCCGATACCTCCGGGATTTGGCAAAGCAGCTGACTTGCGTCAAGCGACGGCGAAAGCGCCCCGTGCGACAGCTCGGAGGCAATCGTGCCGCCGGTGCCGATAAATAAGATTTTTTTCATTAAACCGTTCCTTTCATCGTTCCGGTAATTTTAGGCTGGTTCTTAATTTTTATTGTTTTGTCTAGACAAAATACCCATCGTTTCAATAGACAGTGTACCGGAATCCTCTTGATTTTAAAAGCTTTTAAAAATATCCGAAAAGCAAATATCTCAAAAGCCGTCGCATTTTATGTTTTTATTGTAACATACTTCCCCACCGCTATACAACCGCCAAAATATTGCTAATTTCGAGCGTCCTCCATTTGTGCCCTTTTAAGCGTTTTTGCTTTGTCGATTTAAAAGAAAATCCGGTTCAAAACTTTTACCGACCGGACTTCGACGAACAAGCTTAAAACCGGCCGCAACAAAACCGGTTTAAATTCTTATTGTTTGGATTTTGGCGGGCAAACGCCCAACCAGCCGCGATAAAACCGGAAGTTTATCCGCGCGCCGCCGCCTTCGGCGAAACGCCCCCCAAAACGCCAAAGGCGTTTTTGGGGGGCGTTCCAGCGGTGTTTTCCCTTTTTGGGGAAAACACCGCGCGGCGCGCGGATAAGCTTCCGGTTTTATCGCGGCTGGTTTTAAGCGATCAAGGCAAAAATTTTTAAAACTTCCGGTGACCTGCCATTTAGAAGTAATTAAGATATATCGGCCGCTGAGTGGTGTAATATAAAACGTAAGATCAGTGATAAGACGAGCTGTGTAGAAATATTTTAAAGGCAAGTGTGACCGGTGCCTTCGCTCATCTAACGTAGCTTCTTTACGTTGCAAAGACGAATCCAACCGACGCCGGATTTCAACTGTCCCCACTTTGATCGTGCACTGTCTGTCTTTTCCTTTACAATGGTATAAACGCCTTTGTCTGAAATTTTGCCGACTTTTTGGCTCTTTTGATCCGGTTCTTTAAAAATATACGTTTGATCGGCTGTGATCTTCACCGTATACGGTGCAAATTTTTTGTTGGTTTTCCCCGATGCTTTGTCCTGCTTTTTTTCTTTGGCCGATTTTATAAGCTTTAAATATTTTTTGTGGATCGGACTGCAAATGGAAGCCGTTCCCTTTTCGTTCGCGTCAATGATGATGCGATTCTCTCCCGACACTTCTTTGATATACCACTTCTGCGCTTTCACCCATTGAGGTATCGTCTCGCTGCTGCCGTAATACACCGCATTGCCGGTCACCGAAACCAGATCACCCTTTAAAAAAGTGTTCTCCTTTTTCGCCGTGCCTCCTTTACTGTCCGGCTTTGCTGTGTTTTTCAGCTGTTTTTTTACTGCGCTTCTGAAATCGTCCATGTCTTCATGAAATTTCTTCATCCAGTGTTCCGGGTCGGCGTGATTGCTGCCGTACCCTTTGCGATACGCCTCACAATGCCCAACAATATTTTTCGTGCTGATCCCGTATTTTCGGCAAAGCTCGGCACAATATTCCGCCGCAACCGAAAACGCCTTTTTATAGTAATCCCGGTTTGAAAGATCGTCCTCGCAAATTTCAAACTGAATGTACGCCGGGTCGAAATTGTAACTGCCCTTTTTACCGGAGCCAACACCCCAGCAGCAAATATCAAGCGGCAGGATCTCCGCTACACGAACGCGGCCGTCACGATCGTACCCGATAAATGCATGCACGCAAACCATATTACCGTTTGGTTTTGCAACATTCCAGTGATTATTGCCTGTATTTTTGCCCACTTTATCGGGTGCGTCAACATACCGTTTTAAGTAGGGATTATTGGCGCCGGTGGAATGCACCACAATTCCTTTGGGCGTCATTTTCTGCGCTGCAATATAGCATAAATTCTTTTTCGCGTGCGCTTTGATAATATCCATGGGGTCATTCCTCCTTTTTTGATTGAATTTTTAATTGACTGATATAAACGCTTGCACCGGCGGTTAAAACGCCTTGCGTTACTGCTGTGAAGATCGCCGCGAATATTTCCTTGCCTTCAATCACATTTTGCGTTGAAAGGATCCATATTACCGATAAAAGAACCGCGATCGACCCTAAACACAGCGGTATGTATTTATCCTTAATTTTGCTTTTTTTAAGCCCGATGCCGATAAGGTACATCACCGGAACCAAAATCAGCAATTCCGGTTTTATATATTCCGTAATATCCATTTAAAACTCCTTTTATTTCAGCGCTGAATGAATCACGACCGAGATAATTCCGCCGGCAACCGCCGAGATGATCGCTGTAACGATCTGTTGCAGCCGCGCTTTGGGATGACTTTCGATCTCGTCGATCTTTTGCTCGTTTTTGGCCAAATGCTCGTTGGTATGCTTCAACTCCGTCGCCAGGGTCACAAGCGTTTCATTCATTTGACGGATCTCGGTCTGCACAGCCTTTAAATCGGAAATATCCCGCTCAAGCATTTGAATTTTTTGCTCATGGCGTTCTAAAACAAGTTGTGTGTCTTCCATAACTTACTCCTTTCTTATGATACGGCCGCGCTTATAAATAGCGCTCCGTCCACCAAAAAGACTGTTTTGTTCTCCGATAAGGGTACGAAAAACGCAGCCTTTCCTTTTTTAATCGTTCATAGATTTTTAGCTTTTCAGAAGAGTCCAAAGCGCTTATTTTTGAATTATTTGTGCGCGCTTTGGTTTTCATTTTATTCGTTTTTCCCACCTCCAAAAATATAATTTCAGTTCCTGTTCCGGCTGCTTTCCGGCTTGGAATAGTCGGCAACAATACCGTTTAAAATATGTAATTCCTCTTGTGTTAAAAGACTGCCGTTCATTTCTGCGAGCCTTTTAAGCTTTTGCAGAACACCGATCTCAGCGGACTCCATGTAAATGCGGTCGATCGAATATTCCGGATTTATGTAAACACCGCCGCCGGTCTTTCCGCACTGCGTATAGATCGGGTGCGAAAGGCTCAGTGCCACAATATCCCGACGGATCGTTCTTTCAGAAACACCGAACTCCGCTGCAAGATTTGGTATTGTGTCAAACTTGCGGCGACACAAGGCAATGATGATCTTATTGCGGCGTTCGGCTGTCTCCATGTTCTCCCTCCTTTCCTCTTTGTAAACAGTTTAAAGCTCAATGCGGACAGTTCGTGTCCGGGTTAAAAAACTTTTCTTAAATCAGGAAATTCGCGTTTGCTTTTGGGGAGCGTTGTCAAAATTTAACAAAAGTTATTGAATAATATTATATTTTATATCATTATACTTTGCTTCCCAATGACCATAGGTATAACCACCGGCT
>CADAVL010000011.1 GCA_902791335.1 Oscillospiraceae bacterium | reverse complement strand
CACGGCACGGGCATCGTGATCGGTGAAACGGCCGAGATCGGCGATGACGTGCTGATCTATCAGGGTGTGACTTTGGGAGGCACCGGCAAAGAGGTGGGCAAACGCCATCCAACCATTGGCAACAATGTCATGATCAGCTCCGGCGCAAAGGTTTTAGGGCCTTTCAAGGTGGGCGATAATTCCAGAATCGCCGCAGGCGCCGTGGTGCTGCACGAGGTACCGCCCGACTGTACGGTGGTGGGTGTTCCGGCGCGCGTTGTCCGCCGCAGCGGCATGAAGGTCAATTCGCTCGATCAGGTGCACGTGCCCGACCCGGTTTCTCAGCAGTTCTGCAAGCTGCAAACCAAAATCAATGAATTACAAAAGGAAATAGAAGTTTTAAAAGGAGAGAAAGAATCATGAAAATTTTTAATACCCTTACAAGAAAAAAAGAGGAGCTGAAACCGATTACCCCCGGCGTTTTCAAAATTTATGCCTGCGGCCCCACGGTTTATAACTACATTCACATTGGCAACGCGCGCCCGCTGTGCGTTTTTGACGTGCTGCGCCGCTATTTGGAATGGCGCGGAAATCGGGTGGATTTTGTGCAGAATTTCACTGATATTGACGATAAACTCATTAAAAAGGCCAACGAGGAGGGCATCACCGTCCCGGAGGTTGCCGAGCGGTTTATCAAGGAATTCTGGACCGACGCGAAAGGCTTAAACGTGCGCGAAGCCACGGTACATCCGCGCGCAACCGAGAATATCGACGCGATTATCGACCTGATCTCAACCCTCGAAGAAAAAGGCTATGCCTACCGCTCGCAAAACGGCGACGTTTACTACCGCGCAAAGAAATTCAAAGACTACGGCAAGCTTTCGCATCAGCCGCTGGAGGATCTTGAGGCCGGCGCGCGCATTGACGTTTCCGAGCAAAAGGAAGATCCCATGGATTTCTGTCTTTGGAAAGCGGCCAAACCCGGCGAGCCTTCCTGGAAATCCCCTTGGAGCGACGGACGTCCCGGCTGGCACATTGAATGCTCCGCCATGGCCGGACGCTATCTCGGCGATACCATTGATATTCACTGCGGCGGTCAAGATCTGATCTTCCCCCACCACGAAAACGAAATTTCCCAGTCCGAGGCGGCGCACGGCTGCGATTTTGCCCACTACTGGATGCACAACGGCTATATCAACGTGGATAACCGCAAAATGTCAAAGTCGCTCGGTAATTTCTTCACTGTGCGCGATGTAGCGAAAAAATACGGCTATGAGCCCATTCGTTATTTGATGATCTCCTCGCATTACAGAAGCCCCATCAACTACAGCACCGATATTATCGAGCAGGGCAAGAGTGCTTTGGAGCGGCTTTACAACTGCCGCGAGGGTATGATATTCGCCATGGAACACGCGGCCGATGGCGGCGATACGCCGGAATTTTTGGAAAAGCACCGCGAAGAATTTATAAAAGCCATGGACGACGACCTCAACACCGCCGACGCACTGGCCGCCTTGTTTATGTTGGCAAAGGATATCAATAAACTGGTGGCCGAAGAGCCGGGCAAGGTGACGCTGGAGGCCTCCTTGAAGCTGTTCGACGAGCTGTCCGGCGTTTTGGGACTTCTGTACAATCAATCGGACAACAACCTGGACGAAGAAGTTGAAAAGCTGATCGAACAGCGCACTGCGGCCAGAAAGAACAAGGATTTTGCCACTGCCGACGCCATTCGCGACAAGTTAAAAGAGATGGGCATCGTTTTGGAAGATACACCGCAGGGCGTTAAATGGAGCCGCGCATAATTTTTATGAAGCGCGAACCAATTGGAAAAAACTGCGGCGTGTATGTGAGCCATGAATATCGCTTCGGCACCGACGCGGTGCTGTTAAGCCACTTTGCCGCCCAAAGACAGAAGGATACCGTCTGCGATCTTGGCTGCGGCAGCGGCATTATTCCCATGCTTTTGTGCCGCGACAACCCACATCTTAAAATTTTCGGCGTGGATATTCAAAAAGAGGCCTGTCTGCTGTCACAAAAGGCCGCCGACGAGAACGGATTTTCGGGATTTCGTGCGCTCTGTGCCGATCTAAGAGATCCGATTGCGGAAATTCCGCCCCATTCATTGAGCCTGGTCACCTGCAATCCGCCTTATAAAAAGGCGGGTGCGGGGCTTAAAAACGAAACGGCCGAGCGCCGCATTGCGCGGCACGAGGAATGCTGCACACTGCCGCAGGTTGCGTCCGCCGCGGCAAGACTTTTGAAAAGCGGCGGCCGGTTCACGGTCTGCCACCGTCCGGAAAGGCTGTGCGACCTGCTCTGCGCGCTGCGTGAAGCAAGACTTGAACCCAAACGACTGAGAACAGTGGCACAAAGGCAAAACGCCGAGCCGTGGCTTATTTTGGTGGAGGCGCGTTTTGACGGCAAGCCGGGGATGCGAATCGACCCTACGCTGATTATTGAGGACGAAAACGGTGCGCTTACGCCGGAAATGAAAGCAATCTATGGCCCGTATAAGTTTGAAGCCGACGAAAATGAAGCAATGCAAACGAATGAGTAAAGTACGATAAAACGGACATTGCAAAAGACAAGAAACAATCATAAAAAGAAAGGAAGGTCGTTGTGGCCGGAAAATTATTCATTGTGGGCACGCCGATTGGCAATTTGGGCGACTTTTCGCCCCGTGCGGTGGAAACGCTGCGCGCGGTTGACTTTATTGCCGCCGAGGACACGCGCGTTACGGTGAAGCTTTTAAATCATTTTGAAATCTCCACCCCCATGACAAGCTACCACGAGCACAATCTGCGCGAGCGCGGCGAATACATTATAGAACGCTTAATAAGCGGCGAGAACTGTGCTTTGGTGACCGACGCCGGTATGCCGGCGATCTCCGACCCCGGAGAGGATCTTGTGCGGCTGGCGCATTTACACGGCATTCGCGTGGAAACCGTGCCCGGCCCCACCGCCTTAGCCACGGCACTGGCGCTTTCCGGCATGAACGTGGGACGTTTTTGTTTTGAGGGATTTTTAACAACGGTAAAATCTAACCGTGTAAAGCGCCTGGACGCCCTCAAAGAGGAGGAGCGGACGCTCGTTTTTTATGAAGCGCCGCACAAGCTTTTGAACACCCTCAAAGATATGCAAAACTATTTCGGCGACCGCGAGATTGCCCTTTGCAAAGAGCTGACCAAACTGCACGAATCGGTGATGAAAACCACGCTGGCAAAGGCAATTGAATATTTTGAAGAAACACCGCCGAAGGGTGAATTTGTGCTGATCGTTTCGGGCGCTCAAAAGGAAGAAATCACCTTTTGTTTAGAAGAAGCTGTTTTACGCGCAAAAAATCTTTTAAAGGACGGAATGCCGGCCTCTATGGCCGCGAAAACCGCCGCCAAGGAAACCGGCATAAAAAAAGGAGATATTTATAAAGCGCTCACAAAAACAGCGGATTGAAAAAATACTCACGAAAAAAGGTGGCTGAAAAGGCAAATTCGCTGCAGGAAAACCGTCCGCAGTATTCAAAAAACAGTAACATGCCAAGCTACAATCAAAGTACCATTCATCGTACTTTTAGTGCGTGTCCGTCTTGCAAAGAACAAAGAAAGGAAACCGCAAAAAATGATCAGAAAAGCGTTGAAATCCGACATTGAAAAAGCAGCCCAAATATACGATCACATTCACGACCGCACCGACAATGCCGCCGGAAAAACCGGCTGGATTAAGGGAATCTATCCCACAATCGACACGGCAAAGAACGCTTTTTCGGCGGACGAGCTGTATATTATGGAAGATGAAAACGGCAAGGTGGTTGCCGCGGCAAGAATCAATCAAAAACAGGAGGAGTCTTATAAAAAAGCCGACTGGCTTTACAAGGCGGAGCCGCAGGAGGTCTTGGTTTTGCACACGCTGGTGGTGGATCCTATGGAAAGCGGCAAGGGCTACGGCAGAAAATTTGTGGCGTTTTATGAGGATCTTGCCAAAAAGCGCGGCATAAAGGTTTTGAGAATGGACACCAACGAAAAAAATACGCCGGCAAGAACGCTTTATGAGAAACTGGGCTTTCACGAAGCCGGCATTGTGCCCTGCGATTTTAACGGACTGCCCGATATTATGCTGGTCTGTCTTGAAAAGAAGCTGTGAGTTGCTCAAAAAATGCACGTCCTGGGAGCGTTTCATAAAATTTTCAAAAAAATCTCAAGGCGTTCAGTGAGAATTTTAAAAAACGAAAGGGATTGAACGAAGAAATCAAATAGCGGACGGCGGCACGAAACCTTTAAAATTTTGCCGGCGGCTGACGGTTGAATAAAAGATACCCATAAAAAAGAGTGAAGTGCCAAAACCGGATTTCGGAAAAATTACTCTTTTTTATGGGTGTTTTGAGCTTTTTAGGGCGGTGCGGGCTTGGTTGACGCATATTTTTTTGCTTGCTGCGTGGGTAATTTGTGGGTAAGATTTACTTTTTCAAAGAAAAATATTGGGGGATTTAAAAAAAGGGTGCGCCCTTGGCGCCGCCGCGCCGGTACGGAGCGGCGGCAAAGCCCCTTTTTCAAAAAAAGCGCGGTGTTCAAAATTTTAAAAAATCGGAGAATACCGCCGGGCGTTGCAGTGAGCCGCAAAGGAAAAGGGGGCTTTTGCGTCGAACAAAAATTTATAAATTTTTTGTTCGACGCCGCCAAGGGCGCGTATCGCGCTGCAAAACCTCAGGGAGAGGGCTTTGTCCGAACAAAGCGATAAAATTATCGGTTTGTTTTCGGTCGACGAGCGAAAAACCCGCCGCAATAAAACCGGAAATTCCCCCGCGCGCCGCGCGGAGTTTTCCCGTAAGGGGAAAACTCCGCTGAAATCTCCCCCAAAACGCCGTTGGCGTTTTGGGGGAACTTTTCGCCGAAGGCGGCGGCGCGCAGGGAAAATTTCCGGTTTTATCGCGGTGGGTTTTAAAGGGGAAAATCACAAATCCAAACACCGATCTTTGAGTGGCGATTTATAAAAACACCGCGTTATAATACGCATTCATCCGTAAAGGACCTATTTAGTCCTTGCAAAATGCGAAATTCTCCAAAATCAAAATCCGGCACGCCGTATTAAAAAACGTTCCAGACAATCGGACAATAAAAATCGAGCGTGCACGAAGACAGAAATCTTCGTGCGCGCTCTGAAAACTGCGTGGTATTAAGTGGTATTAAAAATCAATGCACCGTTACGCTGAAATCGCGCCGGCATTTTGGGCAGCAGCAAACGTGCTTTCCACGCTTTTTCGGCAGACGCAGCACCGCGCGGCAGTTTGGGCATTTGCGGTAAACGTGAGTCTTGCGGTCGCGCCATTTTGCTTGCCGCAGCTTAAAATAGGCTTTGATCGAGCCGAAAAAGCCAAAAAAGCGGTCGTTTTCGGCGCGGCGCTTGTAATGATTTCTTGAAAAGGCGCGATATAAAAAAGCAAACAGCACAAAAAGTTCCAGAAGATAAACAATGACGTAGGCAAGCCTTAGCTGCAACCGCGACAATACCATGCCGGCGATCAGCAAGCCTAAATAAACAAAGAACAGCACGCGGTTAAGCGGATCCATGCCATAGCGACCCTCCATAAACCGAGCCATACCGTAGCGCAATCTGTCAAAAAATCTCAATTAAATTAATTCCTTTCTACCCTTTTTTAGCGGTCAACTTTTGTAAGTTCAACGAAACAGCAGTGCTTTCAAAAGATCGCTGTCCGCAGAGTTTATCGGCAGCTTTTGAAACGCGCACCGCATTGCACCGTTAAAAAGCTTTTTGTCCGTGTCGGAGCCTCTGTGCGTATCGACGTATAACACTCTGCCGAACGCTTCGCCGAATGCTCTTAAATCGTCCGAAAGCGCGTCGTCAAACGGTGCGAACATCGCTCCGCACATTGCGGCGTAGGCCTCGCAGTCGCCGTTTTCCATATAAGCCGCCCGCGCGGCATCGCACTGCAATGAAAACCGTTTTTTGATGCGTGCCATGGGCTTTTCGAGCAATCGGTTTTGCAGTTTTGCCTTGAGTGCGCGGCAATTCTTTGTTTCATAGTAGCTCACGGCAATATTCATGGCAGCGGTGTAATCCGACACGCCCGACTGATAAAACCGACAGTTTTTGATGGGGTGCTTGATACATTTTCCGCGGCATAAAAAGCTTTGTTCGTCATAAACCGCGTGCAGTAAAATGCTTAAAACCACAATGTCATAGCGAAAGCAGGAACGCGCCTTTACGCCGTAATTTTCGCCGATCGCGCGGCAGACGGAACAAAGGTGCAATCGCAGTTTTTCGCGCTGTACCTTGGACAGAGCGGCCGCGGCCGTTTTAAATTCCAATTGTGACATAAAGTCGCCTCCTTTTCTTAATATTTTAATTTTATTTTAATTTAAAATTGCGAATATTTTATAAGTATTACATGAATGAAGTATTAATTTTTTTAAAGAGGAACGCTTGCGACAGGGTGTGAATTGTGTTATACTATTGACGTAGGTCCGGCTTTTGCTGTCGGCTGTATTATTGGAATACAAGGGGATTACTATGAAATCGGAAACCTTAAAAATATTAAATCAACATAAACTGATCGTGCGCATGGACGGCTTTTCCCCCGACTTAATGCTCTACACGGCTGAGGCGCTGATCAAAGGCGGCATTAAGGCTATGGAGGTTCGCTTTGAGGGCGAGGGTGAGGCACAGGAACGACAGTGCTTAATTAAGCTGTCCGGCCTTAAAAAATGCTTCGGTAAGGATTTGGCCGTTGGTTGCGGCAACGTGAGAACCGACCGCTATGTAAAGCTTGCCGTTGGTGCAGGCGCGGATTTCATCACGGCACCCAATGTTTCAAAGGAAGTTTTGGAGCGCGCCGCCGCACTGAACACGGTGGCCATTCCCGGCGCTTTCACCGCCACGGAAATTGAGTCTGCCCATCGGAACGGCGCGGACATGGTGGCGCTTCTGCCCACAAAATTCTGCGATAATTACAACTACGCCCACGAGGTTGCCAAAGCATTGCCGCACGTTTCGCTGGTGGCCGCGGGAGATATTGGGTATAACGATATTACGCCGCTTTTAAATATCGGCATCGAGCACTACATTGTGGGCGGCAGTTTGGCAGGGCTACAGCTTGCCAAAAAGCAGGAATACACCATCATCACCAACGAAGCCAAGCGCTACGTAGATCTTCTTTCTAAGTAGGGCGTGGCTTTCGGGCAGGAATCTTTGTACCCGGATTGCTTTGTCCGGACAAAAGAACCGACCGCGATAAAAACCGGGAATTCCCTGCGCGCCGCGCGGAGTTTTCCCACAAAGGGAAAACTCCGCTTAAAGCCCGTCAAAAATGCCGTTGGCGTTTTTGACGGGCTTTCGCCGGAGGCGGCGGCGCGCAGGGAAACTTCCGGTTTTATCGCGATCGGTTTTGAATTTTCAAAGAGAGAATCTCCGCGCAAAACCGAATTTTTCGGCACGGTACAGATAGAAAAAACCGTATAAAAAATCAAGAAAACCGAACTCCCGATTTTTTAAGGGAGTTCGGTTTTCTTTGATTTTTGATTGTTCTGCCAGAATACAGGCAAACGTGAAAACAGGATCACCGGCCGTCGGTATTTTAGGACCGCTTTTGAAGGGCTTCAAACAAATTTTTAACCGAGGTCCTCTTTTCCGAAAGCTTTGGAAAGGCCTTTAAAATACGGCGGTGCTGTAAAGAGGTCGATTGCGTCAGCTTTTTATAGCGCTCCTCTAATTCGGCGCGCTTTTTCTCAAGCTTCAAACGCCGTTCTTCCAGCTCGCCGCGCTTCTCGGTAAGATTTTCTTTCAGCTTTTCGTCCTGTGTCATCACGCGGTCGGCAGCGGTATACAGCCGTTCGCCGATCTCGTTGGAAACCTTTTTAAGACCAGCCTCGATTTCCTCCATGGCACGAAGACGTTTCGGCAGCTTTAACATGGCGATCAGCGTTAAAATAAAGTCTGCCAAAAATGCTGCCAAAAGAACCGAGAGCAAGACCATGCCGATTTTTGAAGGCAGGTTTTTGAGTAAAAATTCAATCGGTCGCTCCACAACATTGATCACCAAAACAACCGCCGCGCCCCACAAAACAGAGAATTTTAAGCAGATATAACCGCAGAGATTAAACGGCGTGTTTGAATAGTCCCACCATTTTTGGTGGAACAGCTTTTCAAGAATAAATCCGGTCAAAAATTCCAAAAAAGAGGTGAGCAGCATGCCGCCGAGAAACAGCAGGATCGGATTGTCGCGCACCGGCCCCAAAACGGCCAGAACCAGCAGCATTCCAAAGCCGTAGATCGGGCAGACAGGACCGTTTAAAAATCCGCGGTTGACAAATTTTCCGCTGTTGACCGCGGCGTAAAGCACCTCTACGCACCAGCCGAAGAAGGCGTAGATCAGCACGGTCCACGCCATGCTGTAAAAGCTGAGATCCATAAAAATACCTCCAAAAATTTATATGAATATTTGCAAGAAAAATTATATTAAAGCCGTTTTTGGAAAAACTATCAAACAAAAGAGATTTTGATATGGAATTTTGAAAAAAGCGATTCGTTTTGTATGAATTTTAGCTGAGGTGAACCGAATTGAAACAAGATACTTTAAAAAAATGCGGCGGCGGATTTTTGGTCGGCGCGGTCAACGGCCTGTTTGGCGCAGGCGGCGGCATTGTGGCGGTGCCCATGCTGAGAAAATTCGGCGTGAGCGATAAATCGGCGCACGCGTCATCGGTCGCACTGATCTTTCCGCTGTCGGTCGTGTCGTTTCTTTTGTACCTTTTTGACGGACGCGTTGCATTTTCCGACGGACTGCCTTATTTGCTCCCCGGCGTTGGCGGCGCGGTGCTCGGAACGGTACTGCTCTCAAAAATACCGGCGAAATGGCTGCACCGCGTGTTTGGGTGCTTTATAATATTTGCCGGCGTCAGGATGATGTTTAAATGAATACAATCGCCGTAATTATAGCCGGTGTACTGTCCGGCGCGCTGGGCGCAATGGGTCTGGGCGGCGGAGGGGTCTTGATTTTATACCTCACGCTCGTGCTGGATACACCCCAGCTGAAAGCCCAGGGCATGAATTTAATGTTTTTTCTGCCGTGCGCGCTCACTGCAGTGATTATCTATGCGGTGCAAAAGAAGATCAGCTTTCGCGCTTTGCTGCCGTTCTTGCTTTCCGGCATTCCGGGGGTGTTGGCCGGCACGGCGTTTTCCGGAATTGTGGGCGCAAAAATTGTGGCAAAGCTTTTTGGCGCAGGGCTGATTTTTATGGGAATTCGGGAGATATTTACAAAACCGCAATCCAACGAAAGCACCAAAAAACAACAAAAGAATTGAAATTTGCAATTTGTAATTTGGGGAATCTTTCGCAAAGGGTCTTTTTTAAGGGCGACCGGAAATATCCTTTGAAACGGCGGTTGGTTTTGTTTTTTTAGTTTGTTTCCAAGTTTGACGGTGTTTTTTTGAGTGTTCCTTTGCGTACCGGCGCTTTATTGTTTTCTGCCCGAATTTTTTTGAGCCGAAAAGGGAAGCAGCTGCCACGCGATCCCGCGCGCCGCGCAGCCCGAAGGGCTGCCGGCCGAACCGAAGGCCGGGGCCGACAGGCCCGAAGGCCTTCGGTTCGGCCGAGGATGCGCCTGACCGCCTTCGGCGGTCGGGCGCATCGCGGCGCGCGAAAAGTGTGACCCTCAAAAAAATTCATTTTTCTTGAAAAAACGCTTTTGCACGGCTTTATACCACGGTGTTTCACTCGTCCACCGCTTAGGTTTGTTCCGCTTTGCCGCCTAATTTTGCGGGCGGTTTTTCGGTTCCGCCGGTTCGTCGGACATCAACACTTCGCCCTCCGGTTCAATCAGTCCCAGCTCTTTTAAGGTTTCTTCTCCCTCACCGGGATGCTCGCGCATAAACGGCTCGATCATATAGCGGTATAACACCGGAAAGATATTGTACTGTGTAATAAAGCAGTTGAGCGCCGGCACAAATACGATATAAAGGCAGATCGAAATGCCCAACCCTACATAAAGGTTTAAAAGCATGGGCGAAAGCACCAGAGCATAAACCAAAAGGTGCAGCACCAAAATCAAAAGGTTTCTAAAAAATCCCGCAAGGCTTAAAAGCAGCGCATTTTTATAAAGCTGCCCTAAAGATACACGGAACATAATCAGCACTGCCGGCGTGTAATATCGGATAAATAGAATCAAAATAACGGCAATCGTGCTGAGTACCAGCAATAGAAAGGTTTTTCCGTCGGGCCTGTCGTTTGAAAGATAATAGGCGGAAAAGACTGCCAGTGCCAGCAGGATATCATTAAGAATGCCCATCACGAGCGCCTGCGCCCAGTTCTTTTTGATTGTATCAAAGTAATCGGATCGAAAACAGTGACGGTCGCGCGCAACCGCACGGCCGATCCTTGCATAGCCAACCTCGCCGAGGCCGGACGGCAGAATCAGTATTCTAAGAAGGGTGGTCAATAATCCCATCTCGAATAAATTCCAAAAGCCCGACCGAAAAAGCTCAAAGCATTTGATAAAGCCGCGCTTTGCGGCGGCGTTTTTGGAAATTCCGGAGCCTTCCTCAGAGCTCGAACGAAAAAGTGCCATATATTTTTGCCTCTGCTTTCAATGATTTATCATTTTATTTATTATAAGTGCATTATAAGCGCGATCCGCCGCGCCTCGGGCCGGCCAATCATTTTTTGGTGCAGTCGATTGCACCAATGCCCGGTTGATCCGTCTACCGTTGCCCGGTCAGCCGGAGCCAATAATAATTAAGAACCGGCTGAAAACCGCATCTTAAAATACCGACGGGAAAGTGCGCCGACTTACTAAATTTTATGATATCACACACGCGGTTTACTGGCAACCGAAATCGTCAAAAGTTTACAATTTTGTAGTAATTTCGATTTAAAAAAACCGATCGGAAAGAACGCTTCAAAATTTGAGAAAATTCAGCCCAAAAACCGTCTTTAAACCGGACATTTATGCAGTATAAACGCGCCAAATTCTTGGTAATAAATGGGAAAACCAAAAAATAAAATCAAAATTATACATTTTGTAATTCACATTATCCACAGGGTTTTCCACACGTTTTTTTGAAAAATCTCCCTTTTTAAGCCGCTTTTTCGTTTTTATGAGCCTGAAAATGTGGAAAACGTGGAAAACTTCGTGAATAAATCACTTTACATAAAATCTATGCAACCGCGCAAACGCACATAGCTTGACAATTTGTATAATTATTTTTCAAGACGGTGCAGACCTCAAAAAAACGCAGTAAAAATATCCCCCCAAAAAGTGTGAAAAGTTGCGCAAAAGCACCAAAATTTCATTTCGAAAACCCTCAAAAAATACTCCGGCGTCCGGTGGGGTATTTGTGGACGGCCTTTGAGGGTTTTTAAATCGGCGCGGCGGAATTTTTAAAATGTCAGGCGTGACGGGTTCTCTGTCTTGTCAGCCTGAGCAGCAGTGATTCGGGTTTTGTCTATGAGGCCCTTTCAGCCGGATCTTTGAATCTCCGAAATACGCCCAAAGCGACAGCTGCCCCTCGCACGCCGTCGCCGAAGGCGACGAAAAAGCCAAAAGAGAATATTTTGGCTTAAAGACCTTGGCGTTTACCTTTTGGAAAACGCCCCGGGCGCGCGAGGGGCAGCTGTCGCTTTGGGCGTATTTCGGAGATTCAAGTGCTGCTCTTTTGGCAAGACAGGCAATAAAAACCGCCCCAAACCAGCCGCAATAAAATCGGAAGTTTTCCTGCGCGCCGCGCGGAGTTTTCCCGAAAAAGGAAAACTCCGCTGCAGCTCCCCCAAAACGCCAAAGGCGTTTTGGGGGAGCTTTCGCCGAAGGCGGCGGCGCGCAGGGGAACTTCCGGTTTTATCGTGGCCGTTTTTATAAATTTCAAAGAAAAATCATAAATTTGAGCGCTATAGCTCTGCCATAGCGCTCAAATTCGAACCCGCCAAAGAAAGCGGAATATCGGTACTTTTTGGCCTTTCGCCAACGATAGACAAAATAATCAGGGTACAATAATTGTTTTGTCTGGGCGAAATCTCAAACTGTAAATGGCGTTCGCCGAAGCGCCGGCCTAACTCAAAACCACAGAAAGATTCTTTTCGGCCACAAAGTTTTCCATGTTGAAAAGAAACAGCACCTCATCAATGCCCTCGCTTTTGATGACTGCTTCCGTGGAACCTGTAAAGTAGCGCGGATCAATGAGCGTGATCTTTTCATAGTGCTGCATTAAAAAGGGAACAAAGCCGTTGGCGTAGGAGTCCTTGATAATTAAAAGATGACCGTCGCCCTTGCCGCCCGACAGCGTAGCTTTCGGATAGTTTCCGCCCAAAAATACGGCGTACTGATCCTTTTCTTTGAGCTTTTCCATGCTGTAAATACCGCAGCTTTCAGAGCTTCCGTCAATTTTTAACTTAATATCTTCATCGCCTTTATAGCGGTAAAGCTTGATCGTGTCGTACGGCGCGGCACTGTCCAAAACCTTGGAATAAAGTGTACCGCGGAAGTTTTCACTCACCGTTTTCGGAGCTTTTTTATTATTTTCCGAAAATCCGCACACTTTCGCGTATTGCATATAAGCAACGGCGGCGCCGTCCTCGGTCCAGTGGTGGTCGGTTTTGTAATAGAGTCGGCGGCTTTTTCCTGCCTTGAACGTTTTCGTCAGCGGAACGAACAGCGTATCTTTTGAAAGTTCATTTTGCGCTGTTTCTATCAGCGTCGCCTGGTCAAAAACCGCGGCGCCGTTCGGCAGCCGATCGCCGTAGATCGCACCTGCGGTGGGCACCAGCATGACCTGTCGCTGATTTTTTTGGAACAGGCTTTCGTATTTTTTAAAGAATTCCTCCACCACGCCGACGTTTTTATGAAACAGCGCTTTGTCCACGTCGTCCTCAGTGATCTTTTCAATATAGCTGCCGTCGGACAAAAGGTAAACGCCGCCAATGTCGCGCTTGCCGCAAAGCTTCTGTATTTTGGATTTTAAGGAGATCAGCCGGTCGCGCAAAAAGACCTGATCGCTCATGTAATCGGTCAGCTCCGACTGAAATTCCCCCGAAAGCGCACGGCTCGCCGTGAATTTCGGGAAGGTTTGCAAGGAGCGGTTTTCGTTTTGCGAAAAATCTCGGTCGGGGCACAGCACGCTGCCGTTCAAAAACAGAGAGATCAAAAGGCAAAAGGTAACGGTTAAAAGAACGCCGCGCGATTTCATGAAAACACCCTCCTTTTAAAAGCGGAAATATAAAAACGGATTGTAGGATTCGCCCACCATAAATAAGACCGATACAAGGAAAAGCAAAACGGTGAACGACATTAAAACGACCGTGTAAGCCGTGGACTTTAAGCAGGCTTTCAAACCATCGGCAAGCTTTTTCGGCAGTGTGCTGGAACACACGGCGGCAAGCCCCCACAAAACAAGGTTGGAACGCAGCAAAAACCAGGAATAGCCGTTAAAAATTCCGGCGGTCGAACAGAAAAGGTTTTTGAAGAACCGCAGCATATCACCGAAATTCTCGTTGGCAAAGATCACCCAGCCGATGAGAATGAGAAAAAGCGCGTAAATATGCCCGACAATTTTGGGGGCGCGGTCTAAAAATTTCAGCAGGAAAAGCTTTTCCAAAATCAAAATAACGCCGAAGTAAAGGCCCCACAAAAGGTAGTTCCACGAAGCGCCGTGCCAAAAGCCGGTCAGCGCCCAAACAATTAAAAGGTTGAGAATTTGCCGCCGAATGCCGCGGCGGTTGCCGCCCAACGGAATATAAACGTATTCTTTAAACCAGGTGCCGAGCGAAATATGCCACCGACGCCAGAACTCTGTAATACTTTTGGAAATATAGGGAAGATCGAAGTTTTCGGAAAACTTGAAACCGAACATTTTTCCCATGCCGATGGCCATGTCGCTGTAGCCGGAGAAATCAAAGTAAATCTGGAAAGCAAACGCGGCGGCACCGAGCCACGCCGTCAGCACCGGTCGGGTCTGCATGGCGGAAATTTCGTCAAACACCGAGCCAATCTGGTTTGCAATCAGCACTTTTTTGGCAAGTCCCACCGTAAACCGAACCACGCCCGAACCGAAGTCGGAAAAATTTTCCTGCCGACTTCTCAGTTCTTTTTCCACCGTGGTGTACCGTACGATCGGCCCTGCAATCAGCTGGGGAAACATGGTGATATAGGTTGCAAAATCAACAAAGCTTCGCTGAACCGACGCGGTGCCGCGGTAAACGTCGATGGTGTAGGACATCGCCTGAAAGGTATAAAACGAAATACCAATGGGCAGCACCAAATTCAAGGTGGGAATACCGGTGTCGAGTAAGCTGTTTACGCCGTTTATAAAGAGATCGGTATATTTAAAAAAGGCAAGCAGGCCGATATTGACAATAACGGAAATCGTGAGCGCAAGTTTTTTGAGCCGATCGCGGCCGGAATCGTTCAAGCGACCCAAAACAAGGCCGACTGCATAGTCGAACGCGGTGGTCGCCATCATAATAACGGCGTAAAACGGCTTGTCCCAGGCGTAAAAAAAGAACAGGCTGAAGATCAGCAGTACCGCGTTTTTTAAGCGGCGCGGACTTAAATAGTAAACCGCCAAAACCGCAGGCAAAAAGCCGAAAATAAAAATCGGAGAAGAAAATACCATGAAAGTTTAGTCACCGCCTTTTGCTCAATTTTACAGAAAACCACCCGATAAAGTGAAATTGCCTTTTTTGAAAAGGCTTTAATTTATCGGGTGGGTAAGTTCGCTTTATATAAAGCGCTGCAAAGCAGGACAAACCGTATTTTTTTGAGGGGGGTGGGTTCGTCTGCATTTTGCGCAGCAAAGCTATTTCAAATGGCTTTTTATAACCTTCTGTGCGTTGTCCGAATCGTTTGTAATGCACAAAATGACATATTTGCCGTGCTTTTCAATTACAGATTTGTCAAGCTTCGGCACTTCCTCCGGCGCGTAGCCGCTGTAGGTCGTTTTCAGCTCTTTAATGTTTTCTTTCAGCGCGTCCACGGTTTTTGCAGCGGTGTTTTCATCGGGAGCCAAAAACACGGCAAGCTGATCGGGAGCAGTGGAAGAACCGCGCCAAATATCGCCGGTAACGCCTTCGGGCAGACCGTAATTGCCGAGAATCACGTCGGAATTGATCTTTTTCAGCTCTACTTCAAAGCTGACGTTCTTCAAAACATCGGCCGACAGCTCGTCAACATTCAAGGTGGCCGCTTTGCCGCAGGCCGAAAGCCCTAAAAGCAGCAAAGCCGATACAAAAATCGTCATAATTTTTTTCATTTTCAAAAATTCCTCTCTTCCTAAACGACAATATTAAAGTATACAAAAAATAAAAAGAACGAACGGCCGCACCGAAAAAAATCGCCGGCCGATACCAAAAAAAATGATCAGCGCTTGGTTAAAAAGAAATCAACCGTTGAGCTTTACGGTGTGGCACTGTAAATAAGAAAGCCACTTGCCGCAGTAGCTGGGGTCGAAATGAATGCCGTCGCTTGCGGCGTCAGCCGGAAGATAGCCCTCCGTGTTTAAAAATGCATTGTAAAGGTCAATGTAAAAAAGCTTTTGTTCGCGGCACATTTTGCGGATCAGCTTGTTATATTTCATGATCCGCGCGTTAAAAAAAGTGTCGCTCGTGGTGTCGCGCTGCTTTGAGACCGGCAGCACGCTCTGCACATAGATCACGGCGTTTTTGTTGGCGCTGCGAACGGTGGCAACAAATTTTTTATACTGGTTAATAAAGGCCTCGACCGAGCCATAACCCAGCTCATTGAGGCCGAACATCAAATAAACCTTGGAATATTTCGCGTGGTTCTTTTTCAGCGCTGCGGGCGCGGTGATCTTATCACCCTTGTAGCCCACAAATTTTTTTGTGAACACCGTGCTGATATTGAGCCCCACGTCGCAGTAAGCCAGCGCTTTGGAATTGCTCAGATCAGAATAGATCATCAGATCGACCGTGCGGCTGTCGCCGATAAAAACAGCGTCGTTAAAATAACTTTTTGCGGCGACCGCGCTTTTGGCCACCGGCTTGTTATAAGGATAGCCCTCAGCAATCATTTTTCCGGAAACCAGAGATTTTTTATAGCTTTTTTCCTCGGCAGAGGAGGTGATCGTGTGACCGCCGCCGACACCGCACAACAAAACAACCGCCAGCAAAAAGGCGGCCGCTTTTAATAAAGTTTTGCGGCAGGAAAAAGTCATTTTATAAAACACCTCTTTTTAAAAATTTTCAGTGGACACGTGACAACAACGAAAAGGTAGGGATTGCAGCAGCTTTCGCTATATTTAACTATACACGCATTTTATAAAAAAGTACAGTTACAAAACTATAACAAATTAGCAACAAAAGGCTTGTTTCTTCGAGCCGTGTTGCTATTTTGAAAGCGAAACGGCAAGCGTGCGTTGATGGTGGGCGCGGTCTCGGTCTCGCACCGGAGCTTTCATAAAAACGCAGCATTCCGCCGTGCGCGCGGCGTGCTCCAATGTTTGCAACCGCGTAGATTTTCAAAAACCGCGCCTTGACCTTTGCAGCCGCTTGTTTTTTTAAAATTAAGAACCACACACGCCGAATATTTAAAGGACGTTTAAAAAACTTTTTCGGTTTGCCTGCCGTGCAGCGCGCGTTAGGCTTCGGTCGAAACCGTTTTTGATTTGTTTTGTTCCGCTTCGCTGAAAGCCGCGTCTGACGGGTCAAAATCACCGGGGTAAATTCCCTCCTCGGCGCTTTGAAGCTTGCGCTGTGCAAAGAAAACGCAGACGGCGTGTACCAAAAAAGTGACAGCCCAGGAGATCATATAGGAAACGTATACCCATTTGATCGACGTTTTTTGCGCGGTGTCAACCAAACCCGTGGCGTGAACCACCGCAATCCAGACAATACGAATGCCGCACACGCCGAGAATGGTGACCAGCATCGGCACGACCGAGTGCCCCATGCCGCGCAGCGCACCTGCGGAAACGTCCATAATACCGCAGAGAAAATACGGCAGACAAATCCAGAAAAGCCGCAGCTGGCCGCAGCGAATTACCGACGGGTCGGCGGTGTAGAGAGAAAGCACCGGCGTTGAGAAAATATAGACCAGTGTGCCCATAATAAGGCCGATCACCGTAACCAGGCCGAGGCTGTTAAGATAGACCCTTTTGATGCGTTTTGGCTTGTGCGCGCCCACATTCTGGCCGGTAAAGGTCAGCGTGGCCTGGCTGATGGCGTTCATACTGGTATAAACAAAGCCTTCCACGTTGGCGGCGGCGGAGTTGCCGGCCACCACGGTAGAACCGAATGCATTTACCGAGGACTGGATAATTACGTTGCTGATGCTGAAGATCACGCCCTGCACACCGGCCGGAATGCCAATGGCAAGGATCTTTTTCAGCTTGTCCCAGTGAATGCGCAAAAGCTTTAAAGAAAGCTTATAATAGTCGTTTGTAAAGATCAGGCAGCAAAGAATCAGCACGGCCGAAAAATACTGCGAAACGGTGGTTGCAATGGCAACACCGGCCACGCCGAGACCAAAGGAGATCACCAGCAAAAGATTGAGCCCCACGTTAATAACGCCGGAGATCATCATAATATACATGGGTCGTTTGGTGTCACCGGCGGCGCCCAAAATAGACGAGCCGAAGTTTACAATCAAGCTTGCCGGCATGGAGAGAAAGTATATTTTTAAGTATTCGGTGCTGAGATCGATCACGTCGTCCGGCGTGGCCATCAGCTCCAAAAAGTACCGCGAGCAAAACGTGCCGATCAGCGTGAGCAACAGACCGCTGATGATGGCGATTAAAATGGAGGTGTGGGTGGTTTCTTTCACGGCGCGTTCATCCTTTGCGCCGTAATACTGTGCGATCACCACGCGCGCACCCACGGCAAGTCCCACAAATAAGTTGACCTGCAAATTGATCAGCGCACTGGTGGAGCCGACCGCCGCAAGCGACGTCTTGCCCACAAAACGCCCCACCACCACAATATCGGCCGCATTGTAAAGCAGCTGCAGTATACCCGAAAGAATGATCGGAATAGAGTAGGCGATCAGCCGCGGTAAAATCGGGCCGGAAACCATGTCGATATGACGACTCTTTTTTTGCATGAATAACATCCCTTTTTTCTAAAAGCGTTGCACAACTTGGAAGCGCGCACCAAAAAATTTCCGATGGCTTGTTCAAATCCTTGCGTCAACGAATAAAATATAAAAATTTCATTCCGGTCATTATTTTTTAATCGGCCGACACGGTGTTTACAGGTCGGCCGTTTTGAAAGCCTTCAAGATTTTCGCAGACAAGTTGGATCAGCCGCTCGCGCGCTTCGTCGGTCGCCCAGGCAATGTGCGGCGTGATGATTATATTTTTGGCGGTCAGATAAGGGTGACCCTTTTGCATCGGCTCGTGATCTAAAACGTCCACCGCCGCACCGGCAATGCGTCCGCTGTTCAAAGCCCGCGTCAGGGCTTCTTCGTCGATCACTGCGCCGCGTGAGGTGTTGATGATCCTTGCAGTCGGCTTCATCAGCGCGATCGTTTCTTTTGAAATAAGACCGCGCGTTTCCTCGTTCAGCGGACAGTGCAGGGTAATATAATCGCTGTTTTTAAAAATTTCCTCCTTGGTGCAGTAGGTCACGCCCTCGGCGTGCTTTTCACTGCGCGCGTTGCAAAGCACCTTCATGGAAAAAGCCTTTGCAATTTCCGCCACCTTCCTGCCAATCGCGCCAAAGCCGATGATGCCCAGCGTTTTACCGCTTAATTCCGATAATGGATAGGAAAAATAACAGAATTTTTCCGCGCGCGTCCAGTCGCCGTTTTTCACGGAGGACGTGTAGCTTGAAAGGCTTTCCGCCAGCTCTAAAATAAGGGCGAAGGTGTGCTGCGCCACCGAATCGGTGGAATAGCCCGGCGCGTTGGAAACGGTGATCCCGTGCTTTTGGGCCGCCTTCAAGTCAATGTTATTGTAGCCGGTGGCAAAAAGGGTGATAAATTTGAGGTTTTTGCAGTTTTTCATAATACGCTCGGTGATGACCGATTTATTGCAGATAATAATGTCGCTTTGCTTTGCGTTCTCGATAATCTCGTCCTCGCTCAGCATATCATAGTAAGAAACCTCGCCAAAGTGTTCGAGCGGCTTTAGGGAAAGATCACCGTTTGTCACGGTGTTGGTATCCAGCACGGTAATTTTCATAAAACGTCCTTTCTTTTTGGTCGGTCAACGGTTTGTCGTCAGCCGGAAAATAAAACAGAAAACAGCGGTCGGGTTGTAAAAAATGATCGACGGCCGAACCGACTGAAGATGCATGAAAAGAAGATCAATAGCCGAACAGGCTCGGAATGAAATAAGAGAAGATCGACATTAAAATGCCTGCGCCGATCACACCGGCAAAGATGGCCGGAAACGCTTTTTTAAACGGAATATTCAGCGCGTTTGCCACCAGTGCGCCGGTCCAGGCACCGGTGCCGGGCAGGGGAATGGCCACCAGAATGAAAAGGCCGAGCAGTTCGTAGCGCTGCACCTTTTCTTTGTTTTTGTCCGCCTTGCGATCGAGGAAATCCAGGAAACCCGAAAAAGCCTTAAAGCGCCTTAAAAAGGCAAAGACCTTGTTTAAAAAGATCAGCACAAAAGGAATGGGCAGCATATTGCCGAGAATGCAAACAGGAAAGCCCACCCAAAGTGAAACGCCCATGAGCTTTGCGGCCACAATACCGCCGCGCAGCTCCACCACGGGCAGCATAGAAATAAAGATCAGGGCAAGTTCCGAGGGAATGTTGGAGAAAAAATCAACTAAGGTTTGTATCATGGGTTTCGCGGACTCCTTTTTGTAAGTTTTTTGAGCGGTTCGCCGTTTTCGGCAGAGTGAGGAAGAAACCTGTGCGTTCGCCCGGCCGGCCGACCGCCCGTTCGGCCTTTCGCGTGACCGGGCGCAGCCGTATTGCAGGCAACTACGCCGAAAATACGCCGAAAATACGCCGAAAAAGCACGGGGAAAGCGTCATAAAAGCGCCGTGCGGCGAAAACGGATTTTTTGGGGTGGCCTTTCATAAAAGCTTTGTCACGGAAGGTGCCTTATTTTACGGTCGTGCCTTTGTAATAGTGGGTCAGGATCTGCTCGTAGCTCCAGCCAAGTCCTGCGTAGTAATCCGCGCCGACCTGGCTCATGCCCACGCCGTGTCCGTAGCCATAGACCGTAAAGGTAAAGCGATCCCGGCTCTTATTATAAGAAACCTTGAATGCGCTGGAACGAAGCTCATAATTCAAAAGCTCGTCACGGAAAGAAACGCCGCGCACGGTCTTTTTGCCGCCCAGAGACACCGAACGCACGTAAGCACCGTTCTCATCATATTTTACGCTGAACCACTTCGTTTTAGAAATGCCCGAAAGATCCACGCCGTATACAGATTTTACGCGCGACTTTAACGTGGCGGCCGAATAGGTCTCGGTGGTCTTGTAGCCCGAAGCTTTTTTATCGCCCGGGGAGGCCACCGCCCGAAGATAGGGCAGATCGGCAAACCAGATATCCTTGCAGTTGGCCGAATAACCGGCCGAAATGGCGTAGTAATAGGTCTGCGCCACCTCGCCGCCGTACATCACGCGCTGGCCGGCCACCGCTGCGGCAGCCTTTTTGGCTTTGCTTTCCGGCGTTTTCATGGGCACGGACGGCGCACTGCCCTTGGTGGAGCCTGCATTGATCAGCCAGCAGTAAGCGGCCACCGCCTGCGCCTTCAGCCCCTCAATGTGACAGCCGCTGCCCATTTCGGCTTCCACAATGCAGGGGATAATATCGTTGTAATCGCCTTTGATCACCGCGCCGGGACTGTAATATTTGCCGTTTACCTTCACGCTCCAGGATGAACCGTTCGTTACGGTGAGGTTGTTGACCTTACTGCCGTTGCTGACAGAAAAGCCCACGGCCTCGCCCTGCTGTACCTTTTTGCCGGCCGGACATTCCTGTTTTATCACAGTGCCGGCTTTTTTTGAGGAGGTCACCGTGGAAATTTTGCCCACTTTTAAGCCGGCCTTTTTCAAGGCGGCGGAAGCTTTGGATTTTGATTTTCCCGAAAGATTCGGCATTTTTACGGTGGTGATCTTGCCCGTACCGTCGCTGACGGTCAGGTCGATCTTTGTATTGATGTTGGTCTTTTTGCCCTCGTCAATGCTTTGCGACAGAATCGTGCCCTTTTCGAGCGCGCTTTTTTGCTTTGTTACTTTGCCTTTTCTCAAATTACTGCGATCCAAAATCGCCTCGGCGTTGGCTTCTAAGTTTCCAACCAGCTCCGGCACCACGGTCTTGCCCGAAGAAAGACCAATGCTGACCGTCAGCGTCACGGTTACGTCGGTGCTGATCTCGGCACCGTCGGCCACCGATTGCTCCAGCACGGTGCCGCGCGGCTCGGTCGATTCCTTTTCTTCAATGCTTACGTTCACGCCGAGCGTGCTTTGCAAAATGGATTTCGCGCCGGATTTATTCATTCCTGTTACGTTTACCATGGTCACCACGCGGTCCATCTGCACCTTGGCGGTTTTGTCCATGTCGGTGGTAAGGCCGGTCTGTTCGTAGCGGCCGGTCGGCACGGCGGTCGGCTTTTTTGTGCCGCCGATCGCGGAGATCACGCTGTCAAAGCTTGTCGTTTTCGTTTGGGAAGAACCCGACTTACTTTCGGCGCTTTGCGCGGCCGAGGAAACGGCGTCCACTGCCGCTGTAACGGTGTCGGAGATCTTGTCGGCGGTTTCGTTCTCCCGCAGCTTTCTTGCGGCAACAACGGTGTAGCTGTCGCCGTTTTTTCGCACCGTGATCAAAAGGCGATCCTGCGGCTCCACGGCCACGGCGCATTTGATCTTTGAATGCTCTTTTAAATTGCTTATATAGGAATTAAAAAGACTGTCGTTTAAAAAGGAGGTTCGCTCTATCATAAAAGGCTCGGTCTTTTCATAAGAAAAGGCCGCAAAAACCGCCCATTCGCCTGGGGTATTCAGGGTATCAAATAAAAATGTTTTGTGCTTTTCATAATAAGACTGCTTTAAATACGGCGCCAAAAGCCCCAAGAGACGGTCGCTGTCGGGTGCGCTGTTTTTCAGCACCAAAATGGGCGCGGTGTCTGCAAGCGAAGCCGCCGTTTCGGTGTAGATCGTGCCGTAGCGGTTTTTTTCACCGCCGAAAAGGTGGGTTTCGTAATAAGCGGCGCCTTTTTCCTCTGCCGTTACCACGGGATAGCCGTATTTTGCGCCGGACGGCGTGAAAAATCCCACAAAGTCGGCGTTTGTCTTTGTAAGTGCGGCGTATTTGTTTTTTAGATCGCAGTCTCCGTCGGCCGAATCGCCTTTTGAAACCTTTGCGGCAAGCTCCTTATAAACCTTGTCGCAGCGCGCGCCGTCTCGATTTTTATAAAAGGTGATGCCGCCGACGGTTGCAGTGACCGCCAGCACGACGGCCAAAATACCGGCAACAATCTTAAAAGGACTTTTTTTCGGCTTTTCCTGCAATACATCGAAGTTGTCCTCCGAGAAGCCCTTTAGAAGTTCGGGGTCGATTACGCGGCGTGGTTTGATACCGTTTTCTTCGGCGTAGGATCTTTCGCCGCCTTGCGCGGCTTCGGCCGGAGTTCCCTCATTTTTAGGAACCGGCGGTGCCAAAAAATCGTTTGCCTTGCTGTAATTGACCGTGCTGAAATTGCCCACTGCCGACTTTCCGGGCGTGGGTGGTGCAATAAAATCCTGCATGGTTTTTGCGCCGGTTTCGGATTTTAATGCGTCCGTCTTTACGGCAGACGCGTTTGGGGCGTTAATTTCGGCAGCAGGTATCTTTTTGTTAGCAGGCGTTTTTTCGGCAAGCGCGTTTTCGGCGGTGCTTTCGCCGAATTCGGCGGCCGCTGAATTTTCGATCGCCGCCGCGCTTTTGGAAACATCGGATTTATTAATTTCTATTTTGTCAGCCTCGGATTTAAATGTTTCTATTTTGTCAGCCTCGGATTTAAATGTTTCGGTTTTGTCAGCCTCGGCTTCGGCCGCGTTTTCGGGAACGTCCGCTTGGTAAACGGCGGTATCATCTTCTGTGCTTTGGGTGTTTTCTTCTGCACTGTCCGTCGGCGCACCATAAATATTTTCATCTGCGCTGTTTGTCGGCGCGATGTCGGTATTTTCTGCCGCGGTGGCTTTCAGCCGGCGCAGAAGCTCTAAACTGCTGTCGCTCAAAACGGGCGCGCAAAGGCTTTCGGTGATCGTTTTTATTGAATTCGGCGCCAAAGCCTCGGAAAGATGGCCGCTGTCAAGCAGCAATACCGAATTTTCTCCGTTTTTTAAAAGACAGCCGTAAACCGAACTGCCGCCGATCAGCACTTCGCCGTTTTTCGGCAGACCGGCTTTTAAGTAGAGGGCGTCCATTTCTGAGTTTAGCGCCTCGGCCACAGCTTTTGGCAGGTACGGTTCACCCGAAAATGGACAGACAAAAATTAAATTCCCGGGATTTTTCTCAATCAGCGCGCCCGCAACGTCTGGGCTTATTTTGCCGTCGGCAATTTTTAAAGGAAGTCCTGCCGCGTGCAAAGCGGCGTTTAAACGGGGTTCCTGCGCGCTTTCAAAATAAATTAAGTAGCAATCCTTTTCCATAGCTCCTGCCTTTCGTGTTTTTGGCTTTAGTTTTTGCCTTTTTGTGGATTTTGCGCTCGGTGGTCGCTTTTTTTCGGTGTTCGCGGTATTGCGGCCGGCCGCATCTTTTGAACCGTCGCGAAGTTTTTTACGCTTTCGCCTTTTTGGGTGTTTTTGGTATTCCGGCATTCGCGCCTTTTTGCGCCGCCTTTCGGCGGAGCAAAGGAGAAAGCTTTTTCGGCCGTCGACTTTTGCAGAGCTCCAGGGGAACCCCGACTTCGTGGGTTTTATGCAAAATTCAGAAAAACCGCGAAAAAGGCTTTCTCCTTTCTTTGAGGAATTCCTCAAAGAAAAAAGGCGCGTTTCTCTTGACACCAAACAATCTTCTTATTACCGCAAACGGCGGAATATCGCTTGCAGACAGCCGAATACTGCTTGCAAACAGCGAAAAACCGCTGATCGGCGGCCGAACACCGCTTGCAGGCGGTCCAATATTGTTGTACGGGACGGCCGAATTCCGGTTAAAACGCGCCCTCCGGCTGTCAATTTATTCGGCCGAAGTGCCGCCGCTTTCCGTCTGGGTGGACGAAGCCGCGGCCGAGGAAGAACCGCCGCTCTCGGTCTTGCCGGAGGAAGTCGTCGGAGTACCGCTGCTTGCAGGTTTTGCCGAGGCGGTCGAGCCGGTCTTGGACGGCGTTGGCTTGCTGCTGACGGTCGAGGTCGTCTTTGATCCGGATTTTGAGGTGTTGCTCGCTGCTTTGGAGGAAGTCGCTTTTTTGGAAGACGACGATTTTTGGGAGGCGTTTTTGGTTGCTTTTTTGCCCACGTAAATTTTCACGGTCTTGCCCACATTTTGGAAGCTGTCCGCCTCCAACGACTGGCCGCCCACGATCCCGACCTGCTTTTTTAAGGAGGTTTCAATATAAACCACTTTCGATTTAAAGCCGGCGTCATGAAGCTTCTTCACCGCGTCGGCGGTTTTCATGTTTTTCACGGAGGGCACGCGGTTTCTGCCGTTGCTGACATAGATCACCAGTGAACGGTCCTCGGTTACGGTTTTCGGCTTTTCCGATTGCATCAGCACAATATCGTTTTTCTTTGCGGAAGCCATGCGGACAATGCTCAGCGTCATACCGGCCTTTGTAGCGGCCTTTTCGGCCTTTTTGAGGGTCAGCCCCACCAGCTTCGGCACGGTGATATTCGCCGCTGTTCCGCTGACTTTCAGCACAATGCCGGTTCCGTATTTCACCTTGGTTCCGGCTTTTAAGCTCTGCTTTAAGACCTCGTTTTTCGGGATATCCTCGCCGTCGTATTCAATGCTTTGAATATACAGTCCGCTGTCGTTGATACTGCTGATCGCGGCGCTTAACGACATTCCTACGTAGCTCGAAACCGTTACATTCCGGTTAATTAAAGATTTATCAATATTATCGGTGGTGTAGCTTTCCCCATTTTCGGTGTAGCCTTTAATGGCACTGCCGGACGAGGTCGCCGCCCTTGCGGAAACCACCGCGTCGGTAATATCCGGTTTTTTGCCGCCGTTTCGGTCGTAATACGCCTGCGGATACAGCACATTTTTGTTGATTTTCGCCTTGGTCGTATCAATGTAGCGGCTTTCGTCGTCGCGCACCTTTCTGGCAAAGACCACGGTTCTCGCGTCGTCGAATTCATAAGAACAGGTGGAGAGCGTCAGAATTTCGTCGCCGGTCTTTACATCAATGCCGGTGTCCAGAATACTGCGCGTTTTTACGTTGGTGATCCAGTTTTCAAAGCTTGTATCCGAGCTGAAACTCGGCAGGCGATAGTTGAAAACAAAGCCGTTGTCGTCCTCGGCGTTCACGTTGGTGATGATTACGGCAAAGACCTTGTATTGACCTGTGGAATAAAGCGTATCGAAATTGATCACGGGATTTTCACGGTAAAATTTCAGTTCTTTGTATTTTAAAAGCCCCGTAAACATGGAACCGTCAATCATATTGTGGCCGTAAAGCACGGTGTTCTGGCTCACGCCGTCTTTTTCAATGCGGGCGTCCGCGTCGGCAAATACCGCGCCATAGCGGCTTTGGTTGCGGCTCATATCGTGGTCGATGTAGTAGTCGTTGTTGTCGGTCTGATAAACCGGATAGTCAATTTTGGTGCCGTCAATGCGAATCCAGCCTTTAATATCGGGGTTTTCGCGGTAAAGCTCCTCAAAGCGGATCATCATGCCGTCTTTGTTTTTGTCCGTGCTGCCGGCGTTGTAAATGCCCCGTGCTTTTGAAACCATGTTTTCGTTGACGTAGCCCTGGTTATAGTAGTGAATCAAATAACCGGCCGCGCCCAAAAAGGTAACCAGCGCCAAAAGAAAGATCACCTTGCGGAGAATTTCCTTGAATGGGTCGCCCTTCACGGGGAACAGATAGCAAAGAATCCTTTTGATCAGCGGCTTTTTCTTTGTCGGCTTTTCTTCGTTTTCCAATGTTTCTTCCGCTTTTAAAGTACCGTTTTCATCGGCTTTCGTTTGTCTTTCTGGCTTTTGCGCGTCGTCTTTGTCGGTTTTTGGATTTTCTGTCGGCTTGAATGCGCCGGCTTTGCCGGATCTTTTATCGGGTCTCCGCCGGGACTTTTTGTCGGCTTTTTGGGGCGCCGATTCGGGCAGAAGCTCCAGTATTTTTTGCTCGTCAATAAAAAGCCCGGACGCTTCGCTTTCGCGTGCGGCTTTTTCGTCGGTATTTTTGTTGGTCATTTCGCCGTTTACGGCGTCGATTTTTGCCGCGGCGTCGGTGCTTTCAAAGTCCTTCTCCGCCGTTTCACGGTTTTCTGAATGCTCGGCGGCGTTCCTGTCCACTGTGTGTTCGCTGTTCGTTTTGTCGGCAGAAATTTTGCGGTTGCCGTCCGTTTCAAAATCGGAGGCTTGCGCCGGCGCAGGGCTTTTATCGTTTGAATTGTCATTGGTTGCACCGCCTTGCGGCGCAAAGACTTCGCCCGTCGCCTTTTCTTCGGCTTTTGCACGCGCGTTTGCGGCCATTTTAAGAACCGTTTCGTGAATTTCGTCGGGGGTCTGCGAAAGGTCGCGCGTTTCACCGTTTAAATTGTCTTTGTATTCGTGTTT
>CADAVL010000010.1 GCA_902791335.1 Oscillospiraceae bacterium | reverse complement strand
GGAAATGAGCCGGTCAAGTACATAGCCATACTGCGATGGCTATGAATTTTACGAAAGGAGGACGCACAAAGTGTCGAACTGCAAAACGATTGCGATATGTCCTATATGCTCCGGCGCAAGAGTCATAGCAGGAGTCAACGATCTAAATACGACACATCCCTCGTTAGCAGAGGAATGGTCGTCGAAGAATAAAATAAAACCAACAGAGCTTTCTGCCGGATCACATAAGAAAGTATTATGGCACGGAAAGTGCGGTCACGAATGGGCGGCGGAAGTAAAGAGCCGAGTGAATGGCACAGGCTGTCCTTATTGCTTACACAACATTGTTCTGCCCGGATTTAACGATCTTGCTTCACGATTTCCAAAGCTTGCCGCAGAATGGTCGGAGCGAAATTATCCATTGTACCCGAATATGGTTACGGCATTTAAGAATAAAAAAGTTTGGTGGAAATGCAGTCTCGGACATGAATGGTACACTTTGATATCTACGAGAGCCGGAGGCAGTCAATGCCCTTATTGCAGCGGTATTAAATTACTAAAAGGATTTAATGATCTTGCCACCACGCATCCTACGATTGCAGAAGAATGGTCTGAACATAACTTTCCTCTTTCCCCTGATCAGGTTAATGCAAAGTCCACGAAGAATGTTTGGTGGAAGTGTAAGGCGTGTGGCAATGAGTGGAAGTCTGTAATCAGTGCCCGTGTAAAAGGGACTTCTTGTCCGGTTTGCGCTGAACGACAAGTATTGAGAGGACATAATGATTTAGCCACGACAGATTATATGCTATGTAAGGAATGGGACTACGAAAAAAACAAAGTGTCACCAACCGAGATTTCGAGAAATTCACATAATCGTGCGTGGTGGTTATGCAGGTACGGCCACAGTTGGAATGCAAAAATATGTGAGCGAACTCACGAAGGCAAAACCTGCTCGGTTTGCGAATCTGAATTTGACAGCTTGCTTGTTCAGCTTTTGGTTTCGTTATATGCAAAACAGTATAATATGAGAGTAGTCACATTTGACGATAATATAATCGGACTGCCGGTGGAAACATATATCCCTGATATGTTTTCTGTTATTGAGCGCATAGATAAAAGGTCGGGAAACGAAAATGAAAGGGCGGTTAAAGAGCACTTATGTAAAATGAACGGAATATCATATTTTGAGGTTTCAGCAAAAAATCACTATGAACTTGCGGATAAAATCAAAAAGATATTTCAAAAGAAAAACATATATATCCTTTCAAACAGTCAAGAAGATATTGAGAAATGCAAAAAGGCTTTTTTCAAATGGAAAGATATTACACAACAGTGACATCACTTGATTTTCTCGGACTTTTGGTGTATAATGCTTATATGCCAAATAAAAGAGATGCGTTTCTTTGGTGGGCAATTCAATGTATCAAGGTTACACCTTACACCAAAAGTTACACCAACATACTCATTACAGAATTCTTGATAATTCTCGATACGACCTTGTTCGTGTGGTTTTATTTTTGTAAAATGCCCGTAAATGCTTGATAATTCCCGATAATTCCCGGTTTCTGCCCGAATCCCCACAATGAAATCGTTGGACTAATAAAACCCTTTATTTATGCGGGTTTTCGTGGTTTTGAAAGTGTCAAAAAAGGCATTTTACCCACGATTTACCCACGGCTTCAGAAATTATCCTGACACAATATGAGAACTTATTAAAGTTTTAGCAGGTATCAAAGTAATTTGATACCTGCTTTTTTAATCTTTATTCTTCTGCCATATTTCGTGAATGGTTTCTGCAAAGATTGTTCTTGAATGTTTATTAGGGTTATCGTTTGTGTTCTTCTTGTATAAATAATATTTACGAACCTGTTGCCATAATCCCTGTTCTTTGACCCATTTGATTTTGGCGGGTAACTCCATATATCCTTTGGGTTGATATTCCCACGAGTAACTGTTTTGCTTTTTATTATAACGGATATATTGCTGCCTTATCCTCAATGTTCAGTTCTACTTCATCTATGCGATGTAAATAGATAAAGCTGGCATTATCTTAAATCATAGGCATCCTCTGTAAAAAAACGCCTGCCGGAAAACCGACAGGCGGCATACTGCCTTTTATACTTCCATCATCTATAGGCTATAGTGATTAAAGAACCAAAGAAGGAGCAGAGTAAATTCGTGCTGCCAATTCCTGATTGAGCATATACAAGCTTTTGGGATCGGAGCCAAAGAGTTCCATTTTGGAAATCAAATTATTTGCATTGGTTTCTTCTTCACCTTGTTCTTTCACAAACCAATCGAGGAACTGCATGGTACGGAAATCCCTTGCTTCGTAAGCCTCACTATAGATATCATTAATCAGCGAGGTTACATATTTTTCGTGCTCAAGACCCGCCTTCAAAACATCCATATGGCAAGCTGCATTCAGATTAGGCTTGTCAATGGCTTCAAGCGTTACCTTCTGGTTTTCGTTTTGCAGGTACTGATAGAAAAGCATGGCGTGGTCACGCTCTTCCTGAGCCTGAATTTTATACCAGTTGGCAAAGCCGTCAAGCCCGACTTCCTCGAAATAGTTTGAAAAATTGAGATAAAGGTATGCGGAATAGAATTCCTTATTTATCTGTTGATTGATAAGCGCATGTACTTTTTCGTTCATTTACAAGAACCTCCATGTTAAATTTCAGTTTTCCACAAGCCGTGGAGATTGCAATAAGCATAGACAGCTGCTGCTTTATCGTCTCCCAGGAAGAAGGTGACATGGGGTTCGTCACCGGGCTTCAAAACCTTACGCTGACCACCGTTTTCGGTCTGGACATAGATCCACTCGATGAAATGCTCCGGAAGCATAGGATGATCTACAGAACCCACATTGACATGGATTGCACCATCTTCAACAGTAACAGCAGGCAGATGCTTTTCGCCGCTGGCTTCTACGGTGTTAGGCTCAAGAGTCTCCATTTTCTGACCACAACACATCATGGGAACACCTGCGTCGTGAATCATACCAACCAGATTGCCGCAATGACGGCAGATATAAAACTTTGCACTCATTTTAATTTCCTCCGTTTTATCAATAGTTTTCCGCACGCACTTCGAAGAATGCCTGAGGATGTTTGCAGACAGGGCAGATATCAGGAGCCTTGGTTCCTACTACGATATGTCCGCAGTTACGGCACTCCCAGATGGTAACGCCGCTCTTCTCAAACACCTGCATAGCCTCCACGTTGCTCAAAAGCTTGCGGTAGCGCTCCTCGTGCATCTTCTCAATGGCAGCTACGCCACGGAACTGTTCAGCCAGATCATGGAATCCCTCCTCATCAGCTTCACGAGCCATGCGGTCATACATATCTGTCCACTCGGCGTTCTCACCTTCAGCAGCATGGAGCAGGTTCTCGGCAGTATCACCCAGCTCGCCCAGAGCTTTGAACCACAGCTTGGCGTGCTCCATCTCGTTCTGTGCAGTATGCAGGAACAGCGCGGCGATCTGCTCGTAGCCGGCTTTCTTGGCGACGGAGGCGAAGTAGGTGTACTTGTTCCGGGCCTGACTCTCACCAGCAAAGGCTTCCCACAGATTTTTCTCGGTTTTGGTACCTGCATAGGGATTCTTTGCAGGAGCCGCAGCATCCTCAATCTTCACAAACTTGTTGGCAGGCTGCTTGCAGATGGGGCACTTAAAATCAGGTGTCATAGGGCCTTCGTGAATGTAACCGCAGACTGTGCATTTCCATTTTTCCATTTTCTTTGTTTCTCCTTTTATAATTTCTTTATTGATGTCGCTTGAGCGATCAGTGTACATAGTATGGAGCATTTCTTCCGCAAGCTCACTGAGCGGTTTGCCGTAAAATTCCTCGTAAAGCTCCTTTATCTCAGGGTTTTCGTGGCTCGAACGAAGAGTCAAAGAGGCATCTCTCTTGTAAAGGCTCTCGATTCTTGCCTTACGGCTTGCATTAGCATCTGCCGCAAAATCACGGGGCTGACCGCCACCGCCGATGCATCCGCCGGGACAGGTCATCACCTCAACGAAGTGGTAGTTCTTCTCGCCACTCTTGATTAGTTCGATGAGCTTGCGAGCGTTGGCTGTACCATAAACAACAGCTACGTTTACAGTGGTTCCCTTGACGTCAAGGCTTGCTTCTCTGATGCCCTCATATCCGCGAACGGGCTTAAGGTCAAGAAGTGCGCCCGGGGGGATCTCACCCGTGATATAGGAGTATGCAGTACGAAGCGCTGCCTCCATAACACCTCCGGTATTACCGAAGATCACGCCTGCACCCGATGCTTCACCCATAAAGCGGTCGTAATCGCTATCCTCAAGCGAAGCAAAGTCGATCTTTGCTTCCTTTGCCCAAAGAGCAAGCTCGCGAGTTGTAACAACGTAGTCCATATCGCGCATTTCGGGGATACCGAGCTTCTTGCCTGCGGCGTTCATTTCCTCGCGTCGGATCTCGAATTTCTTCGCAGTACAGGGGGTAAGTGCTACGTTAACGATCTTCTTCGGATCAATACCCATCTTCTGGGCGAAGTAGGTCTTAATAGTGGGGCCTTGCATACCGATGGGGCTCTTGGCAGTTGATACGTGCGGGAGCATTTCGGGATAGTAGGTTTCAGCAAACTTCACCCACGCAGGGCAGCAGCTTGTAAACTGAGGCAGGGGCTTATCTCCTGTCGTAATGCGACGAACAAGCTCGCTTGCTTCCTCAACGATGGTTAGGTCTGCGGCAAAGTTGGTATCCAGGACGTAATCGGCACCGAGAGCACGCATAAGGGCGATCATTTTACCCTGCACGAAGCTTCCTTTCGCCATTCCAAACTCTTCACCGAGAGCAACGCGCACAGAGGGGGACGTGCTGACGATAACGATCTTATCGGGATCTGCGATAGCCGCCTTCACGTCCGGGTATTCGTAGACCTCGGTAATGCTTGCGGTAGGACAGACGTTTGCACACTGTCCGCAGTGGATACAGATCGCCTTTCCTTCGGTTTGCTCGAAGGAATATGTACCGTGAACACCGATTTCATTCGTGCAGACCTCACGGCATTGTCCGCACTTGATGCAAAGCTCTTCTTTGCGGCAAATACTTGGGTTATCCGCTTCAATCGGCACCCGAACAGATAGTGGTAAATGCTCTGCCATTTCATTTCTCCTTTATTCTTAATTGTTTATTCTGAAATTGTTTTTGTTTGCCAGTTTATACACAATAATTATATCACAATTCTGTGAATTTATCAAGATTTATTACTTAGGTTTTACCGCCTCCTTTAACTATATTTTATCAAATCACGACACATATTCCGTGACTTAATCACCTATTTCAGTCGCAGGAGTGATGGCCGCAGCCGTGAAAACCGCAAGAGTGACCTTCCCCATGGTGGTCGTGATGATCACACCGGACATTGGGGTTGAAGTCCAGCTCGCCTGCTGCCAGTGCTTCTGCTGCTGCATCAGCGTTGCCGGAAACACCACCATAAAGCCGGATACCCACATCGCTCAGTGCCATCTGGGCACCGCCGCCAATACCGCCGCAGATCAGGGCATCCACCTTCAGTGCACGCAGGACGCCTGCCAGTGCACCATGTCCGCTGCCGCCAGCATCCACAACCTCAGACGAAATGATTTTTCCATCTTCCACATCGTAGAGTTTAAACTGTTCGGTGTGACCGAAGTGCTGAAAGATTTCTCCGTTTTCATAAGTGACTGCAATTCTCATAATATGATCTCCTTTCGGTTTTTCGTGCATCGGATGGATTTTTTGCTGATAGCAATTTCTGCACCCGTAGGCTGCGCTGTTTCCGCTGCAGAGTGTAAAATCCCCTCCCTCGATTCGCAGAGGAAGTCCCTCAACCAGCGCATCGGCCAGTTTTTTGCGGGCAGCTGCATAAATCTGCTGAACCGTTGTTCTGGCAATACGCATATATTCTCCGCATTGCTCCTGAGAAAAACCTTCACGGTCAATCAGGCGAATGGATTCATACTCATCCACATTCAGGACAATGGGAGTCAGTTCCTCGCCGCCACGAACCGGAACAAAACCATCATTATCCGGCAAACAACAAACTTTTCTGCATTTTCTCGGTCTTGGCATAGATTCACCACCATATTATTTACGGCATATGTCATTTATATGACCATTATACATCTCCATTTCCTATATGTCAACGAAATTATTGACAGATGCCATAAATTATTTTATACTATGTGTATTCAAGGAGGTGTATCCATGGATTTTTCATCCTATTTTCCAATTTGGAACAAACTGACACCGACCCAGCAGCAGATTTTGGAGCAAAATGCAGTTTTACGAAAAGTGGACAAGGGGACTGTGATTCACAACGGAACTGTGGAGTGTACCGGTCTTCTGCTGGTAAAAAGCGGACAGCTTCGTGCCTATCTTCTTTCCGATGAAGGACGGGAGATTAGCCTCTATCGTTTGTTTGATCGGGATATTTGCCTGTTTTCCGCCTCCTGTATGATGAACAGCATTCAGTTTGAGATCACCATTGAGGCGCAGAAGGATACCACGATGTGGGTTATTTCTGCTGACACTTATGGTCGCTTAATGAAAGAGTCTGCTGTGGTAGCTAATTTTACCAACGAAATTATGGCTACCCGTTTTTCTGAGGTTATGTGGCTCATGGAGCAGATAATGTGGAAAAGCTTTGATAAAAGGCTGGCAGAATTTCTGCTGGAGGAATGCAGCATAGAGGAAACAAACACCCTCAAGATTACCCATGAAACCATTGCGGGCCACATGGGCACCGCCCGTGAGGTAGTTACCCGAATGCTTCGCTATTTCCAGAACGAGGGTATGGTGAAGCTGGCGCGGGGCATCGTGGAGATTTGTGAAGAAAGGAGATTGCAGGAACTTTCTGATAAATAGAAGACCTGTATCGTTGATGATGAAAATCGTATTGCTTACCGCCCTCGGCGTGGGGGGCGCGACCATTTTTGGAAGTCTCATTGGCTTTGTCTTTCGGAAGATCTCCCACAAATTCTCCGACATAGTGCTGTCCTTTGCGGCAGGTGTTATGCTGTCTGCGGCTGTACTGGGACTTATTCTGCCATCTCTCAATTATGGCGGAACCCATGGGATCCTCATTTCCATCATCGGGATCTTTACTGGGGCGGTGTGCCTGAATCTCATTGATAAGCTGGTTCCCCACCTGCATAGGCTGGTGGGAACCGATACGGAAACACACCGCAGCGCCAACCTTGACAAGGTATTGCTGTTTGTCACAGCCATCGCGATCCATAACCTGCCGGAGGGGATTGCCGCCGGTGTCAGCTTTGGAAGTGAAGACACGGCGCAGGCGATGATGATCGCCTGCGGTATCGCCCTGCAGAACATCCCCGAAGGCATGGTGATCATTGCGCCCATGCTGGCAGCAGGCGTATCCCCGGTAAAAACCTTTGTCTGCGCCATGGTGACCGGGCTGATCGAAGTCGTCGGTACGCTTCTGGGATATTGGGCCGTAAGCATTGCTTCGGCCATTCTCCCCTTTGCTCTGGCCTTTGCGGGAGGAACCATGCTCTATGTCATCAGTGATGAAATGATTCCCGAAACCCATGCCCACGGCAGCGAGACCGGAGCAACCTATGCGCTCCTGGCCGGATTCTGTGTGATGCTGGTCAGTAATTTCTTTTTGGGGTAAAGTGTGATTAAGATGTTTGAAATGTTTGCTGCAGTCAGAGGATGAAAATCCGCCGCATCTCTACCAAAATTGTTGGAGAGATGCGGCGGATGTTTATTTGTCCATTCCGCAGGCCGTAGCCGATTCAATGAGACAGCGATCATTGGTCACAGCATCATAGAACCGAAAGCCGCCGGAGAAGTTATAGCAGTCAAAGCCGTTTCCGGCCAGGATACGACAGGCAATGTAGCTGCGCAGACCGCTCTGACAGATGACGTAGACAGGCTTACGCTTGTCCAGCTCACCCAGCCGCTCCCGCAGCTCGTCCACCGGGATGTTAAAGAAGCCGTCAATGTGTCCGTGTGCGAATTCTTTCACAGTGCGGGTGTCCAACAGAGTTACGCTTCCGTCACGAGGAAGGCGATCTGCATCTTCCAGATGCCATTGTTTCAGAACACCGTTTGCGATATTCTCAACCATAAAGCCAGCCATATTTACCGGATCTTTCGCAGAAGAATAAGGCGGTGCGTAGGCCAGATCCAGATCCTTCAGTTCCGTGGCTTTCATTCCGGCCCGGATAGCGGTGGCCAGCACATCAATGCGCTTATCCACACCTTCATAGCCTACGATCTGCGCACCCAGCAGGCGATAAGTCGCCTTTTCAAAGACCACCTTCATTGTCATGACTTTCCCGCCGGGGTAGTAACCTGCATGGCTCATGGGCGACAGGATAACCGTATCAACATCCAGCCCTGTTTTTCTGGCGTTGGTCTCATTTACGCCGGTAGTAGCGGCAGTCATGCCGAAGATCTTGATGACACTGCTGCCTTGGGAGCCGGTATAATGGCTGTCTCCGCCACAGATGTTGTCCGCAGCGATTCGTCCCTGTTTATTGGCAGGGCCAGCCAAAGAGATCAGAGCATCCTTCCCGGTGACGAAGTGCTTCACCTGCACCGCATCGCCCACGGCATAGATGTCGGAAATGGAGGTTTCCATTCGGTCATTGACCACAATACTTCCTTTAATGCCCAGCTCCAACCCGGCATCCTTTGCAAGGGTGGTTTCGGGAGAAACACCAATGGCCAGGATTACCATATCTGCATGGAGAGGCTGTTCTTCTTTCAGCAGCACATCCACGCCGCCGTCCCTTTCCTCAAACCCTTCTACGGTATGACCAAGTGCCAGCTTTACACCAGCCCTACGCATTTCATTATGGATGAAAGAAGCCATATCGGCATCAAAGGGATTCATAAGCTGTTTTGGACGCTGGACAATGGTGACATCCATCCCCAACTCTCGCAGGTTCTCTGCCAGCTCCAATCCAATGAAGCCACCGCCTGCCAGTACAGCGGATTTAGGATGGTTTTTGTTAATGTAGTCTTTGATGCGGAAGGTGTCCTCCACAGTACGCAACGTAAATAGCTTGCCGATTCCTATACCGGGAAGCCGGGGCTGGGTAGGCTTGGCTCCGGGAGAGAGAATCAGCTTGTCATAGCTCTCCTCGAACTCCTCACCGGTTTCCAGATTTTTCACGGTAACTTCTTTTTTTCGGGATGGATAGCCGTGACCTCATGGCGCACCTTCATGTTTACAAGGAACCGGGAGAAGAAGCTTTCCGGTGTTTGTAGGGTCAGTTCTTCGGGATCGGTAATCACATCACCGATATAGTACGGCAGACCACAGTTGGCATAGGAGATATATCCCGACCGCTCAAACACTACGATTTCTGCCTGCTCATTCAGTCTGCGAATACGGGCGGCAGCGGTAGCACCGCCTGCCACACCGCCTACAATGACAACTTTCATATTATCGTTCTACCTTTCCTGTATAAGCGGAAATTCCGCCTATGTTTTTCACGTTAGTATAACCCATTTGCTGCAAAATAGCAGTTGCCTGACGGCTTCTTGCACCGCTGAGACAATGAACAAAAATGGGGGTAGATTTATTGTCAATCATGCCGGCCACTTTGCTAATGGACTGCAAAGGAACATTTTTACTGCCGGGGATATGCCCCTGCCGGTATTCGTCGGGGGTGCGAACATCCAGCAGGACTGCGCTATCCGTGGCGCTATACTCTTTGACACCCTGATTGATGTCAGGGCCTTTCAGGAAATCGAAGAAGCTCATCATTGCACCTCCTTACAGCATGGCGAGAATCTGAGCCTTAGGTCTGGCACCGGTGACTTGATTGACAATCTTTCCGTTCTTCATAACCACCAGAGTGGGTATGCTCATCACACCGAACTGCATAGCCAGTTCCTGTTCCTCATCCACATTAATTTTAACAACCTTGATATCGGAGCGCTCCTTGGCAATCTCCTCTACCAGAGGAACTACCATGCGGCAAGGACCACACCAGGGAGCCCAGAAATCCATCAGGACGGGCTTGTCCGAGTTCAAAACCTCTTGATTGAAATTATTTTTATTAACACTGATAGCAGACATATTTAAGTCCTCCTGTTTTCTTTTTTATAGCTTTATTATATCCGGTAGTCATTCCTTGTTCTGTGATTTTATCACTTATCGCCGGTGACTGTTTCACCGGGCCAACTATTAATTCCACCGATCTCAATGATATTGGTGTAGCCCAATTTCACCATTTTTTTAGATGCCTGCTTACTCCGATTACCGCTGCGGCAGTATACCAGAATCAGCTGATCTTTATGGATGTTCTTCCCGAAGACGAATCATAAGTCCGTTTTATTGGACACTTATAATGATAGGATATACTTGTATTCGACCTTGTATTCGAGTAGCTAATAGAATGTGGAGGTAATACAAATGGCAAAAGCTGCTGCAAAGCCTAAGAAAGAAATATCAATGTTCGTGTAAAAGGAACAGTATGCCCGGTTTGTACGGACAGGGCGGTTCTTGCAGGATACAATGATTTAGCCACAACGGACAGGAAACTGCTTGCTGAATGGGATTACTGTCTTGTGTGTTCTTTTACACCTTCCAATTAGCAGACAGTTCTACCCCCCCTACGGGCAAGGCACCTGATATTGCCCGATATGAGCAGTACGGCTTGTCTTGTGCAGGTTTCGTCACTTACTATCTCTGCAACTACCTTCCTATCAAGGTTACACTTACACCAAAAGTTACACCAACATACGCATGTCGGAATTCTTGATAATTCTTGATACGACCTTGTTTGTGCGGTTTTATTTTTGGAAAATGCTCGTAAATGCTTGATAATCCTTGATAATTCCCGGCTTCTGTCCGAATCCCGACAATGAAGCCGTTGGATTAATTTAAAATTTTTGTGTGACGGGTTCGCCCGTCAGCTGAAAGCCGCACGGCACGAATTTTGAGTGTCGGGCGGCTTGATTTTTTCTTGATGAGGATATAAAATATAACTGTGTCAAAAAATGTTGAAAACTGCCACCAAGGGGTGCCATATAAACGCAAACGCGGCGAAAATCAGGGCCAAAAAGGAGGGAAAGCGCGGTGTCGTCTTACAATGAGCTGATCAAGAATTTTGAAAAAATTCGGAGCTATATGCGCGAATTTTATGTTTACGGCTTTAAAAGTCGGGACGAATACAACAAAAAAAGCGCCCGTTCCTATGACGACGAGCGCCGCAGGATTGAAAGCTGGCTTGGCAATTATATGGGCTACGTCCGCACGCCTGAGGGCAAAAACGTGTTTCTCTCGGTAGACAGCCGCGCGTGCGCGCACAATCCGTTTTTTAAGGCGCTGAAATCCAAAAGCTTTACCGATAAGGATATTACCCTGCATTTTATTTTGCTGGATCTTCTTTTTTCGCCCGACGTTTCTTTGCCGCTGACAGAGATTTTGGAAAAGATCGACGGCTATTTGGCGAAGTTCCGAAAACCGATGCTCTTTGACGAATCGACCGTTCGGAAAAAGCTGCAGGAATATATTTCGCTTGGGTTGATCACGGCCGAAAAGTCCGGCAAAAAGCTGCTTTACCGCAGGGCAAACGACCCGTCTGTTTCCCTTTCAACCGACGTTCTGAATTTCTTTTCCGAAACAGCGCCCTGCGGCGTGATCGGCTCATTTTTGCTGGATCAACAGGAAAAAACTTCGGCAGATTGTTTCAGCTTTAAACACCACTATATCACGTCCGCCATTGACAGCGATATTCTAGCTACCCTTTTTGATGCAATGCACCAAAAGCGCTTTGTTTCGTTTTTGAATCTCAGCCGTCACAATAGTGAGCTGCGAAAAAATCGGGTGGTTCCATTAAGAATCTTTTTAAGCGTGCAAAACGGGCGCCAGCACCTGATGGCTTACTGCCCTCAGCTTAATGCGATCAAGTCCTTTCGGGTCGATTATCTTTTGGATGTAAAATTGGAAGAACCTGCGCCAAATTTTGACGTGCTGAGGGCAACACTTTCCGAAATGAAAAAGAAAATGTGGGGTGTTACCGCAGGAAAATACGGCGGAAAATGCGGCGAAAAAGGCAAGCGCACCGAGCACGTTGAATTTACGGTCAAAGTGCAAAAAAACGAGCAATACATTGTAAACCGCCTGGAGCGCGAAAAACGCGTGGGCACGGTGAAAAAGCTTGACGAGAACACCTATCGGTTTTCTGCCGACGTTTATGATTCGGGCGAGATCACCCCGTGGGTCAGAACCTTTATTTGCAGGATTACGTCGTTGCGCTTTTCCAACAAAGCGGTTCAAAAACGGTTTGAAGACGATCTTAAAAGAATGTATCGTTTATATGGCATTGAGGAGGCGGAAACATGATATTCAACGAGATTTACTCCGCTTACTATCACACGGTGGCAAAAATTATTGAAAGCCTGCTCTCGGGCCGCCGCAACGAAAGGATTTTGGAAAAGATCGTGCTTGAAAACGCTTTTTCGGAAAGTGTTTTGACCATTCTGCCGGCGCTGAAAAGCGAAAAATGGCAACTTATGCATAAAAACCTTACAACGCCGCTGAAACATACGCCGACCATGCCGCTTTCGACGGTACAAAAGCAATGGTTAAAGGCGATCTCACAAGACCCAAAGGTAAAGCTTTTCGACGTGGATTTTGAGGCGCTTCGGGACGTAGAGCCGCTGTTTACTATGGAGGATTACTGCATCTACGACCAATACAGCGACGGTGACCCGTTTTGCGATGAAGCTTACATCAAAAATTTCAGAACGATTCTGTCCGCGCTCTCCCAAAACCGACTTTTGAAAATTCGGGCGGTGAACCGTTCGGGTCGCACCGTTTCGATGACGGTGGCGCCAAAGAGCCTTGAATACTCCGAAAAGGACGATAAGTTCCGCCTGATCGGCACCGACCGCCGTTGCGGCAGCATTATCAATCTTGCGCGCATTCTCTCGTGCGACAAATGCGACGCCGCCGAAATACCGGCCGCGCCAAACCCGATAGAATCCAAAGAAACCGTAACCTTGCTGGTGTATGACGACCGCAACGCACTGGAGCGAACGCTGCTCCATTTTGCACACTTTGAAAAGCGGGTGGAAAAGATCGGCGAAAAGAAATATTCCCTTTTTATAAAATATAACAAATTCGATGAAACGGAGCTGGTGATCCGAATTTTGAGTTTTGGTCCCATGGTGGAGGTGACCGAACCGCCGGAATTCCGAAATCTTATCATCGACCGCTTAAAAAGGCAACAAAAGCTGTGAACGCTTGATATAGCGCTCGCAGCTTTTTCTTTGATTTTCTCGACAGCCTGGAAAGTTTGCAACTCTTTTCTGTTTTCGGCCGAAAGCGCGAACCGACATTTTTTTGAGATTGCCGCAGACTGAAAAAATTTGCGGCTTTTTAAGTATTTTGTTGAAAGCATTCGCGTTCTCGCAGCTTTTTTTCCGTGATATTGGAAAATTCTTACGGTAAAATATACGCGTCAAGGTTCCTTCGAGCGGGTGTTTTAAAAAATTCACTGCGGTGCACAAGGCGCTGCCAACGTGTATGCCGAAAGAATCGCTTGACACAGTTTCAGGTAGTCTGTAAAAGCTTTTTAAAGCTTTTACAGAGCGGGTTCAACTCCCGATTTGACCCTTTCAGGGTTGGTCACCGCCGGTTCGACTCCGGCAAAACATCGAGCTCGCGCGAAGACAAAACGCGCGGCACCAGAATCAGGATTTGAGGCTGCAATCGCTCGGCTGAAGAAAAAAAGGGACCGTTTCCTTTTTTCGTTCGGCAATGCGCTTTTTGCCCTGTTCAAAAACGGATACCGTGATAAAGCCTCCCGGCCAAAAGCTCGCTTTCCGCCGAGAGGATCGAATCACTTAAATTTTTGACCGCAAAAAACGCATGAGCGATTGCAGAGGAGAATTCTTTATGGAGGGTAAAAGATGATGAAAAAAGTTATTATCAACGAAAATCAGAGAGGCTTACTTTTTAAAAACGGCAGATACATAAAAATGCTCCGACCCGGGAAATACCGTTCTTCCTTTGCAAAAGAAATCGAGGTGCAGAATACCGGTGAGGCGATCTCCACCGAGCGCTGCTCACTGGACGTTTTGCTGCGCGATCCCGAAATTGCGCAGAATGTAACGGTCACTGAGGTTGCCGACTGCCAGCTGGCGCTGCACTTTGTGGACGGCCGCTTTGCGTCAATTCTGCCGCGCGGCAAATACGCATTCTGGACAGACGCCCGGGAGCACACATTTAAAATTCTGGATATTTCGTCTCCGGAAGTGTCGGACGACGTGCCGGAATATATCTTTTCAGAAATTCCTACCGACTTTTACACAAAGATCGAGGTTGCACAATTCAGAAAAGCGCGGCTTTATTTTAATCAAAAATTCATAAAAATTCTTGACGCCGGCACTTATTATTTTTGGAATAACGGCACGAAGATCACCGTTGGTTTTGTGGATACAAGGCTTACACGAATGAATATCACCGGTCAGGAAATCCTGACGCAGGATAAGGTTGCCATTCGGATCAATTTTGTTTGCAATTACCGCGTGACGGATTATGTGAAATGTTTCATGGAAATCGACGATTTTTTGGAGCAGGTGCACATTGCAGCGCAGCTGGCATTGCGCGAATACGTGGGCAATGCCAAACTGGACGAAATTCTTATGAATAAATCCCAGCTGTCGGATTTTGTGTTTCAAAAGCTCAAAGAGAAAGAAAAGGCGCTTTATGTGGAAATTACCGATGCAGGGGTAAAGGATATTATTCTGCCCGGTGAGATCCGCGAGATCATGAACACTGTGCTGGTGGCCGAAAAGCGCGCGCAGGCCAACGTGATCACGCGCCGCGAGGAGGTTGCCTCTACCCGTTCTTTATTGAACACCGCAAAATTAATGGACGAAAACAAAACGCTTTATCGTTTGAAGGAGTTGGAATACATTGAGCGCATCTGCGACAATATCGGCAACATCAATTTAAATGGTAACACCGATGTTTTGAGCCAGCTCACCGGTATTTTAAAGGGGCAGCAATAAACAGCCGATCAAAGACGCCGGGGCGATTTGATACAGAGAAAAATCACAATTGTTGAAATGTAGGGAACTTTATGGTACACTAACACCATAAAAAGTTCCCTACAAATGTTTTATAAAAAATAAGGGTGAACAAATATGCAAAGAAAAGACAGAAAATTTTTAGATGTCGGCCGTGTCGAAAGGAAGAACGAAAATGAGCTGCAATGAAGTCTTTGATTACATACTGAAACAATACGGTGTAAAGCCGGACTATCCTTTCAAAAAGGACGGGCGGTCGGCGGTGTTTCGGCACAAAGAAAATAAAAAGTGGTTCGCGCTTTGCATGACCGTTCAAAAAGGCCGACTGGGGCTTTCGGACGACGGTGCCATGGATATTATGAATCTGAAATGCGAACCGGCGATCCTGGGTTCGCTTTTAAATGAGGTCGGCGTTTTTAAGGCGTATCACATGAATAAGGAGCACTGGCTCACCGTGGCGCTGGACGGCTCGGCCGAAACGAAGCTTATAAAAATGCTGCTGGACGAAAGCTTCCGGCTGACAAAATGATTCGCTGACGACAGGGGGACTACCGCTTTTAGGGAAAAAGGTGGCGATAAAGCCGAAAAAGGCCGTCCAACCGTTCCATAAAACTGCCGATTTTATGGCGCATTCGGTTTGTTTGCAAACATCAAAAATCGTGCGCACAAGCAATCAAAAAACGCTTGTATCGTTCGAATCTTGTCAGCCGAACGGACGCCCAAAGATCGCGGTGATAAATCTCAAAAGCCGCTCCGCGGTAAAAGCTGAAATTTTCAAACCGCGGCGGCCTCTCGCCTACTTTGCCGCGCTCGGTTTTTTTGAAAGAAAAGGCCGAGCAAAAGACTTACCGCGAGTGTCGCCAGTGCCACCGGCACCCAGCCGAATCCGAGGCCATAAAGCGGCAGGCGGCGCATTGCGCGGTATAAAAATTCCAGCGGTACTTTTGCGCCCTCCAAAGCATAAACAACGCTTTCAACAGCGGTCACCGCCACCACAAGCGGATAAACCACGCGGTTGTTTCGAAAAAACCGATTGAAAAGCCCCAAAAGGATCAAAACGATCGCCGCCGGATAAATCGCGTTCAGCACGGGAATCGAGATACTCAAAATAGCGTTCAGCCCAAGGTTGCAGACCAGAAACGAAAATCCGGTGATGATAAACACCCACGCTTTGTAAGATACCTTTTTAAAAAGGGTCGAAAAGAATTGCGAGATTGAATTAATAAGCCCTACGCAGGTAGTAAGACAGGCAAGGGTAAAGATGGCGGCCAACAGCCAAGCCCCCGGCGCACCGAAGATCTCAAAAACAATGCAGCGAAGCGTCCACGCGCCGTTTTCCTGAATTTCATAGGTGCCGGAGCTGCACATACCCATAAAGGACAGCATTAAGTAAATGGCGGCAAGAATACCGCCTGCAAACAACCCGGCCGATACCGTGTACTTTACCTTTTCCTTTTTATCATTCGGGCCGAAAGAACCCAACGTGGTGGCGATCACGAGCCCAAAATTCAACGCGGCAATGGTATCCATGGTGTTGTAGCCCTCTGAAAAGCCCTTTAAAAATGGGGCTGCCGCATACGCTTCCTCGGCCGGTTTAATACTGACCACACCGCGGAATAAAAAGCTTACAAACAAAAACAAAAGCAGCACCAAAAGCGTGGGCGTCAATACCCGACCAATACGGTTGACCAGCTTTCCGGGATTTAAGCAAAGCCACACGGCGACGCTGAAGAAAACAAGCGAATAGAGCGCCATAAATACGGATGGATTGGCGTTTTTTGGAAGATACGGCGCTACCGCCATTTCAAACGGTACCGACGCGGCGCGTGGAATGCCAAGCCCCGGGCCAATGGAAAGATAAATCAAAACGGTGAACACCAGCGAAAATTTCGGGCCGACGTTCTGACTGAGCTTGTCAAGTCCGTCAAACTGCGCAACGACCACAACGCCCAACACCGGTAAAACCACGGCGGTGATTAAAAACCCGGCCATAGCCGCCGGTGTATGACTACCGGCATTTTGTCCCAAAAACGGCGGAAAGATCAGGTTGCCTGCACCGAAGAACAGGGAAAACAACATAAAACTTACCACGGTCATGTTTCTTTTGCTTAGCTTCATTTTTTCATTTCTCCTCTTTTTTGTTGATTGGTTTTTGCAGCAAAAATACCGTCGACGGACCGAAGACGGCCTGCCGCCAGAAAATCGGCGAGGAGCTTTTTTGAAAATTTAAAAAGGCTCGCCTCAAATTGCTTTGAGGCGAGCCCTGTTGATTCAACAATACCCGCGGTACCACTCAAATTGCGCGAAAAACGCGCCACTTTAGGCTCTAATAAGCCCTATGCACTAACGTAGCCTGCACGAAAGCCCCTACTCGACCGCCGACAATAAAACAAAGAATCTGTTCTTCGGGTGGATCGGCGCGGTTTTTTGGAACTTCAGCTCGGAAGTGATGGGAACGCTGAATGTCGTCCGCCGGTTTCCACCTGCTCCGGCTCTCTGTAGAACGCTGTAATTCGGTTCCGTCTTCGTCATCGCTTTTAAAATGAAATTGTAAAAACGCCGAAACAGTCGCACTGCGGCAAAAAAATGCGTGCAGTCACTGTACCATCTTTGGCGCTGACATCATTATAAACCACAGAAAGCCGATTGTCAAGCATTTTTTAAGCTTTCAGAACTTTATACCTCCTGGCGCCGACAACCGTTTTGTTCAAAAGCGCAGAATATCCGCGCGCCAAATAAAACGCCTTTAAAATCCGCGGTTTTTAAGGTCGCTTACAAGCGCTACATAAAATTCGCGGACATCAAAGCCCTCAATATTTTCACGGTTCAGGTCAATCACATCACCGTGCGAAATACCGCGGCGGCCGACAGGCGTTAAAAGCTTAAAATCTTCGCCCCACGAAAAGGAGGAAACAGCTACCAGGCCGTCGTTTGCGCCGTCAAAATGCTTTGCCAGTCGGTAAGTGAAATTCAGCGGAAATTTGCCGCCGGCAGGGATTTTCAGCACCGATCCCACGCTCCTGCAAAAGACGCCCTGCGGCAGTGGGTGCAAAGCCCCGAATTCTGCGGTATTTTTTGCGGTAAGATCGCGCACCGACGAAAGAAAATCGGGTGCCGGATCGCCAAGTTTCAGCGCGGCGGCATTGTAGGCTTTCGCAATGCCCTCCTGCACCGAGGGCGGCACTTTTTTCAATAAATAATCCGCAAACTGACAGCCGCGGTGCGGTGTATTGATTGTGGTGATCGACGCAATTTTTTGAGGGCAAAGCGCGGCCGCGGCGCGTATATCAAGGCCGCCCTTTGAATGGGCGATCACATTGACCTTTTCGCATTTTACATCGCGACAGATAGCCTCAATACGTTTGCAAAGCTCCTCCCCACTATCCGCAACAGACAGTGCGGAGCTGTGTTCCCCAAAGAACACCTGCGCGCCGTTCTTTTGAAGCTCCGAGGGAATCCGACCCCAATAAGGCGGAAATTTAAAATCGCGGAAAAAGACGCCGTGTACCAGCAAAATCGGGTAGCGTGTGGTGCAGATCCTTTCATTGCGGCGCTGCTCGTTTAACCGGTTCTTTTGTTCTTCAAACCGAACCTCGCGGTCTACAATGCGAATGATGCGAACGAGCATAAAAAGATTGAAAACCGGTACAAGCCCCAACAAAAAGCCCACCGCGCGGTGGTGAATTCCCAGCTGCACCGAGGATAAATACACCGATATCATGCCGTTCCAAAACAGGGTGAATTCTACGATTGCGAGCACCAGCGCGCTTGAAAGCACCGTTTTAATATTCTTACCGCGCACGAAAAGCGCAATGTGGTAAACCACGCCGACGGGCAGCGACCACAAAAATCCGCGCAGGCAAAAAACGCCGTGACGGCAGACACGCAGGCGTCCCGAATGGATATTTTTTGAAAGAAGGAACGGCAGAAGATTTAAAAAAACAAGGCACGCCGCAAAGAGGAACCAATTCCAAAAAGGCGCCTTAAAAAGCCACAGGCCGACGTTTGACTGAACAGCGCAAAGAGCCGAAAACAAAATTTCATAAAAAAGCATCAAGGAACTCACCGTATCATTTCAGGATTATATAAATTTTAAAGAAATTCAAGAAAACCACAGCGCGGCCGGAGGAAACGCACCGTTGCCTGGCCGCGCTGTGATCAGAAATTAAAGTCAATTGTCTGCAAAGCGCGCAAGCAGACAAAACTGCTATTTAGGAGCGGAACGTCCGCAGTTATTCATAGAACCGCAGCTCTGCCTTGCCGAAGCCGAACGGTAAAAGAAAATAGTCGTCCGTCCAGACCCTTGTATCAAATTCGCGGTGTTCGTACCACTCCGGATCGTCGGGACGGTTGCCGCTCCATGGCAGGTTCGGCGCGTCGTATCCGCCCCAAAGGTTGCCGATCTCACCGGCTACGCGGTGATACGGACCTAAAAGGTTCCGAAGGCAATTGGTGACCTCCACGCGCACGCGGTTGGCACCGGGCTTCAAGAAAGGTTTCAAGTCCATTTCATAAGGCGCCCAGAACACACAGCCGGCGGACTGCTCATTGACAAATACCTCGGCCACACAACCGTTGAATTCCTCAAAGTGGAAGAGAACTTTGGCACTTCTCAGGTCCTTTTCGGAAACTTCCACATCCTTTATAAAGGACATTGTACCGGTGTAAAAAGGATAGCCCTCTTTGGTGATATCCTTGCCGGCCTTCGGCGTTTCGCGATCCAGTGCAAAATAGCGGCTGTAGCGCAGCGTGCCGTTGACCGCAGGCTCCGGACGGGAAAATACGCCGAAATCGCCGATCAGATAAATAGATTCGAGATCCACGCAGGTCTGGTCGCTGTCAAGCCCACTCATTTTGGCCTTGGGGAAGAACTGTCGGGTAATCTCCACCGTGTTTTTGCCGACTTTACAAGCCTCCGGCAGCTCCAAAATCTCAAACGCGTGCGCCACATAATGACCCAGCGGACGGTTATTGACCGGTTTGCCGTTGAAGGTGATTTCCGAAAGCGCAGCGTCCTCCACCACAAGGCGCGGTTTTACCGCCTGCTTCGCGCAAAATTCAAATTGCAGCGTGATCTTGCCGGAATACTCCTCGCGCTCCAGCATTTCGCCGATGGTAATTGCAGGATAGGATTTTTCTGTAAAATCGCTCCATTCTTCCCTTTTGTATCGGCAGAATTCCAAAAGCATGACATTGGGATCGTTTCTTTTAAGCGCCCAATCGTCGGAAACCGCGCGGACACGGTATTCTCCGGAGGGCTTTTCTATCTGCTGAAACGCCGCTTTTTGCGCTTGGATCATCTTACTGGAACCGGCCTCTAATTTGACCGTGAACACCGTTTCACCGTTTTTATATTCTCCGCTGTAGGGGGTGACCTCGGCGGTAAAAGCGTCATAAAGGAACAGGCTTCTTTCACCTTTCAGTGTAAGCGTAAGCTCTCGATCGTCGGTGCAGTCGTCGTTCATCAAAAAGAAATAATCCGTATGTTCGTCAGCGCGGTGGTTTACAAGAATCGGCGTAATATCCGACGTGCAGGAAAGCGAAAAATCGGTGTTTTCGGAAACTAACAGATCCAAAAGCTCCTTGCGGTGTTCGCAGAAAATACAGCCCATATCCAAAAGCTTCTGCGCAAGATTTTTGTCCTCGCAGCCGTCCAGTCTTGTGGGCAGCGTGCCGAGAATATAAACCTTGCCGCCTTTCTTTCTATATTCCGACAGCTTTTGGAGCGTTGATTTGCGAATCACGTCAAGATACGGCAAGACCACGGTCTTATAAGACATCTCACCCACCGAGAAGCGACCGTCCTGTACCTTGCCCCAGTCGCCGATGGTGGCTTCGTCGCCGTATTCAAACTGACACTGCATGCCGCAAAGCGCACGAATCAGGTGGAAATAGCGACGGTCGTAATCGTCGAGCAGATCGTTCTTTTCCACGCCGTTTTTAATGCCTTCAAACAGCATATAAGCCGTTTCCAACGGGTGAATCAGCAGCACATCGCGCACCGGCTTGCCGCAGCTGATAAACCAGCTGACTCTTGCAACATAGTCCGTCATGGGGCGATATTTTTCCCAATACGGCTGATAATAGTTGATCTGCGCCGGAAATGCACGCTTGGCGCGGCCGTGCAGATTGTAAAAATAGGCGTGCACACAGCGGTGATTAATGCCCAGTGCTGCAAAGTGATCGAACATACGCCGCTGATCGCGCAAAGTAAAATTGTTCGTGGTAACGCCGTACATTTCGCACAGCATGTGCTCCTTGCCAGCCTGATGCGCCGCAGAGGTACACTGGAGCGGCGTGGTATACTGCCCCAGCGTGGACATCGGGGTGTAATATTCGCCGGTATGCTCGTCGCGGCCGAGATCCTCCCGCGGGTGCGGCTCCTTGATCGCACCGTAGCGCCAGGGCATATCCGCCTCCAAAATGTCAATACCGGGAATGTCAAAGTATTTATAATAAGGCATGACCGCGCCGGCATGAAGAATCTGCGAAAGCAGGCCGTCCTCGTTCATCAAATGACCGCTGAAGCTGACCCTGTTTTTCTGACACCAGTCGCGAATGTGGGTAAAGTAGGCTTCCTCCATCATTTTCTGCAAAGTGACGCGGTAGTGATAACGCACCTCTTTGTAATTTTCAACATTAAAGAACAGCAAGTAGGTTTTTGCCGAAATATCGTATCCCCAGCGCTTTTTAAAAACGTCCGGCAGATTGTCCGGCCAGGGCAGGGTCTCGTCGCTGTAGTTCGGTTCGTCCACCCACATAGTGAACACCGTGTTGCCGTAATACGGGCGGAATTCCTCCCACATATCGCCGTAGCATTCGTTGACGTAATATTCGCAGGCTTCCTCGCTGTACATATTCAGCGTACCGCCGGCCTTCTCGGGGTCGCCTGTGGTGTGCTTTACAATATAATATTCATTGTAGCGCGAAAGCGTTTTGGAAAATGCGCCGCGATAGCGGTAATTCTTATCGTTCAGCTCTTTGTACGTCAAACACTCCAAAGCGCCCAAAACGTACTTTTTCGGCAGATCCTTCACGCCGCCGGGCATTCTTTTGGCCTGCAAGGTAACCTTTAAGCCATATTTGGTGGCTTCCTCCAGCATCACACGGATCTGGTGTTTCCACTTCGGGCCGGGATAGTCGGTCCGAAGGCCGACATAGGTTCTCGCAATAAAGGAACCCACGCCCTTATCGGCGAATTCCTTTACCTGAAAGCGAATCTCATCGTCGGTCAGCTCGTCGTTGAGCATCCAAAAATCCGTGCCGCGGTAAATTTGCGGTGGGTTTTTAAACACTTCTCCTGTTTTCATCATGATACACACTCTCTTTCTATATTTAAAGGAAGCCACTCGTCGGTGCTTTATTTTTATTGTTCCACCGAATATAAACTGCCCCTTTAAATATCAATACTCCCAGGCATTCTTCTCCTGCCTATTGAAGAATGCTTTTTAAAAATTTTTGCCGCCGCTCACAAAAAACGGGCTTTGGCACGTCGGCCGGTTAGAAAAACGAGACGAAGAACCCGTCACGCCTGACATTTGAAAATTTCCGGCCAGGTTCATTTTATCAGTTTTATCTGAAAACGGCAACCAAAACGCCCAAAAATCCTGCCTAAAAATTAGGTCAACATCTTGTGCAAAATGCATAAAACGATTGAAAACACCGAATTTTAAGCTTTTTGATTGCCGAGTCTGCGGTAAAGCGCCGTGTTTTGGCGGATAATGCCTGCAAGCCAGGAATTGATACAACTGCCCTCCATGCGCCACTGCCAATTTCCCTCGGACGTGCCGGGGGTGTTGATTCGCGCGCCCTCGGAAAGTCCCATAAAATCCTGCATTTGCAAAATACAGGTGTCGGCCGCCGTGGCCATGGCCGCGCGCATCATGCCCCAGTTATAGCCCTCGTTTGCGCTCAAACGCAGATAATCTATGCAAAAGCGGCGCTCACTTTTGGGTGCATTTTTTAAATACCCCTCGATGGTGTCATTGTCGTGCGTGCCGGTATAGACCACGCTGTTTTTCTCAATATTGTGCGGCAAATATCGGCTGTCGCCGTTAGGATCAAAAGCGAATTCCAGCACTGCCATGCCGGGATAGCCGACGCTTTTGAGCAGTGCGCGAACCGAATCGGTGATCTGTCCTAAATCCTCGGCGATAATGTGAAGTTTCCCGATCTTTTGATGCACACTTTGGAAGAATTCCTCGCCGGGGCCTTGCTTCCATACACCGTTTTTGGCGGTCTTCTCCCCTGTCGGAATGCTGAAATAAGCGTCGAACGCTCTGAAATGATCAATGCGTACAACGTCGTAAAGTTTTCCTGCAAACTTTAGTCTTTCGCACCACCAGGCGTAATCGGTTTCCTTTAAGGCCGACCAGTCATAAAGCGGATTGCCCCACAGCTGACCGTCGGCCGAAAATGCGTCGGGCGGGCAACCGGCCACGGACGACGGACGACCGTTTTCATCGAGCAGAAAAATTTCCGGGTGCGCCCACACATCGGCGCTGTCGGGCGCCACATAGATCGGCATGTCGCCGATGAAGCCGACGCCTGCCTTTTTGGCGTAGTCGTGAAGCGTCTGCCACTGAGAAAAGAACCAATACTGCAAAATTTTATAAAAGGCAATATCCGAAGAAAGCTCCGCTTCGGCGCGCTTTAGTGCCTCCTTTTCGCGGGTGCGGTATTCCTTTGGCCAGTCGTAAAACGCGCAGTGATAGCGGTCGTGCAGTGCGCTGAACAGTGCATAGCTGTCAAGCCAGAAGCTGTTTTCTTCGCAAAAATTTTCAAAATCCGAAAGCGTGTTTTCCTGAGCGTTTTCTAAAAAACGATCGGCACCAACACGCAAAACTTCAAAGCGGTTTAAATAAAGCTTTTCGTAATCGACTTTATGGGGGTCTTTGCCGAAATCTATGCTTTGCAGCGCTTGCTCTTGCAGCCAACCCTCGCGGCACAAAATCCTGAGATCAATAAAATAAGGGTTGCCGGCAAAGGCCGACGGCGACTGATAGGGCGAATCGCCGAAGCCGGTGGGGCCGACCGGCAGGATCTGCCAATAGCTGCAGCCTGCTTCCTTTAAAAAGTCGATAAAATCAAAAGCCTCCTTGCCGAGCGTGCCGATGCCGTAGGGCGACGAAAGCGAAAATATCGGTAACAGAATTCCGTTGGTTCTCATAAATTTTTTCTTCCTTTAAATTTTTTTGATTTTAGCAAAGCCGTTGGCTCAATCTTTTCCTGAAAGGAGCGCTTTTCTGATTTTGTAGTCCGGCAGATATTTTTCAATCTCGCGGTAAAACGCCGCGCTGTGATTAAAATGCCGCAGGTGGCAAAGCTCGTGCACCACCACGTATTCTATGGCCGGCATCGGGTATCGCATCAGATAAAGCGAATAGCAAATGGAGCCCGCTTTAGAACAGCTGCCAAAGCGTGTTTTCGCGTGGGTGATCTTTACGCTTTTATAAGAAACACCCATCATCTCGGCGTATTTTTGCGTCAGCTTCGGCAGGGTTTCCTTTGCCAGTTTCAAAAGCCGCTTTACTTCCCGTTCGTCGGGTTCGGGGTATTTTCGGAGCCTTTCTTCCATGGCTTTTGTGTGCTTTTCGATCCACGCGCGGCGGCTTTTTAAAAAGCTTTCAATCTCGGCGTCCGAAACAAAATAGGGTGCGCGCACTAAGGTTTCTGCATTTTTTGTGATCTCCACCACCAACGTGCGCCGATTGGAACGAAGAATCTTCATGATGTATGCTCCTCAATCTTGGGAAGATCCCAGCAAAATTGTGTGGCAAGCACCCGAATGAGAAAGACCACCGCCACCGAAATACCCATGGACGAAAACTGAGACAGCGAAACGCGCAGCAGCACCCAGTAAAGCAAACTGCCGACAATGGCGGCCACAGCATAAATGCGTTTTTTCAGCACAAACGGCACGGCACCGGTCATCATATCCCGAAGTACACCGCCGCCGATTCCTGTAGTCATCCCTAAAAACACGCACAAAAAGGGATTGTCAAAAAAGCCTGCACGAATGGCGTAGGTCACGCCGGTGACCGAGAAGACCGCCAGACCCAGTGCGTCAAAATAATTGCAGATTTTATTGATAAGATCGTATTTTTCGTGATACTTTTTGCTGAGCGCACCGGCCGCAATAAAAACGATCAGCGCCGTTGCGGCGGCAATGCAAAGATACGAATAGCTGTAAAACATTCTCGGCGGAAATTCGCCCAAAAGAATATCGCGCAGCGTGCCGCCGCCAAGCGCCGTGACAATGCCTAAAAACAGCACGCCGAAAAGGTCGGTGCCGCGCTCGATCGCCACCATAGCGCCCGACGCCGCAAACGCCGCCGTGCCGAGAATTTCCACCCATTTGAGCAGCAGTTCCAAAAATTCCATGCGAAATTACGCCCCTTGTTTCATATTCGCCGAAACAGGTCGCGAAACCCGCCGACCGCTCGGTTTAATATTTTAAGTAAATCTTTTATATACGATTATATAATAAGGCAGACAAGGGGTGCAGTCAATACAAATTCATAATTTATTAAAAATTTCGACATAAACTATTGTCAAGACGCATAAATTGTGGTATATTGTTTTTGTCGTTTTTTAAAAGACGGTTCTCTGGAGAGTCCCCCGATCAACCGATATCGGCAAACGATCGCCGAAACCTTAGTTGATCTTTAAGGGCGCCGAAGGTGTACGGCAACGCATTTTTGCTTGCCAATCTCTCAGGCAAAAGGACAGAGCAAGTTACAATTTGCTTGTCGGTTCTTTCTCAGGGAAGTCGTGTTTTAAGCCCCGGCGCTTAAAACCCGGCTTTATTTATTTTGAAAGGAATGAACCCAAAAAAATGCTCGAACAAATCAACCAAATCATTGAGAAGGTAGACGGATACGTCTGGGGCTGGTTTATGATCATTCTCATTCTCGGCACCGGCATCTATCTTACCTGTCGCACCGGTCTTGTGCAGGTGCTGCATCTTGGCAAAGCACTGAAATTCATGGTAAAAAATGAAGAAGGCGGCGAGGGCGAGGTTACAAGCTTCGGCGCGCTTTGCACGGCGCTTTCGGCCACCATCGGTACCGGTAACATCGTGGGTGTGGCCACGGCGATCTGTGCCGGCGGCCCCGGCGCGCTCTTCTGGATGCTCGTTGCCGCATTTTTCGGCATGGCAACCAAATACGCCGAAGGTCTTTTGGCGGTAAAATACCGTGAAAACGACGGCAAAGGCCACTTCCTCGGCGGCCCGTTCTTTTACATAGAAAAAGGTCTCGGCAAAAACTTCAGATGGCTCGGCAAGCTTTTTGCGCTGTTCGGCGTGCTGGCCGGTCTTTTGGGTATCGGTACACTCACCCAGATTAACGGTATCACCACCGCGGTGGAAGGCTTCTTCGACGGCGATAAAGCGCACGTTGCCTTTACCATCGGCGAGTGCAGCTACACCTGGTCGGTTGTGATCGGCGGCTTACTGGTTACCGCTTTCGTGGCGTTGGTCGTGTTGGGCGGTATTAAGCGTATTGCAAAGGTTTCTGAAATTGTGGTGCCGTTTATGGCGATCACCTATTTTATCTTTGCGGTTCTGCTGATTTTAATGAATCTTACCAAAATCCCGGATGCTTTTGTGGAAATCGTGGCAGGAGCATTCAATCCAAAAGCCATTACCGG
>CADAVL010000009.1 GCA_902791335.1 Oscillospiraceae bacterium | reverse complement strand
CCCAAAAAAGCACTGCAAAATCGCAAAAACAGGTTCTTTCTCGAAATTATGAAAGATCCACTCAATTTATCTCCTGTACAAGAGGGGTCTTGACCCCCATAAAAAGCACTGCAAAATCGCAAAAGTCGGGTCTTTATGGAAATTATGAAAGATCCGCTCAGTTTGCCTTCTGAACATCCGGGGTTTTAACCCCCCGGACGCGGAGGGTTTTGGGGGTGCCGGATAGAATTTTTACAGTCTTGCTGCCGGCGTTCAGATCGAAATAATTATCACTTAAAATAAAGTCGCTGTCGGGCGAATCAATCTCCACCGACGCCGCGTAAGCGTCGGCCGAAACGGTGATCTCCTCGCCGTTTACGGTGCATTTCAGGTGCGGCTCTAAGAAATTGAAATATTTCGGCAGAGTGAAAAGACAGGTACCCTCGCTCAAAATTTCGCCGTTCTCTAAGCAGAAGCAGAAGCTTAGATAATTGTTTAAAACGTCGGTTTTTTGAAAATCCATTTCGTCAAGCGTTAGAACGCTCATCGGCGCGATCGTGACGTTTTCGGCGCCCTCTTTTAAAATTTCCGCCTTGTTGTTCCTCAGCGCCCAGCACACCGTGCCGCATACCTCGGATAACGTGTCGTTGTTCACGGAAAGCTGCGCCTTGGTTTCGTAATCGTATTGCTTTAACTGCCTTGTCACCGCGTCGCGCGTGGTGTGCTCGCCGGTTTCGCGGCAGGAGATCATCAAGGGCGCAAAGAACCGCTTGGCCGCGTATTGCAGCGGCTTAAAGCGACCGAAATAGTCAATGCTCGCCCACGAAGCGGTGGGCCAGATATCGTTGATCTGCCAGTAAAGCGCGCCCATGCAGCGGCCGCGGTTTCGGCGAAGATGCTCCACGCCGTAGCGAATGGCCGTGGCCTGTAAAAGACCGGAATAATATAAAAGCGTGTCGAAATCTTCGGGGTAACGATAGGTGTCGGCAAGATAGGTAAGAATCTTTTTGTTGCCGCCGACGCAGCGCTGGTGCATCTCCATAACACGGCTGAAAATATTGCGATCCTCCGGGTTTGTAAAGGCTTTGACCGTCTTTTCCGAGGGAAACGCCTCAAAACCGAATTCGCTTAAATAGCGGAAATAGTGATTGCGGTATTCGGAAAACGGTTGGTTTCCGTGCCAGACCGCCCAGTAGTGGCAGTCGCCGTAGTTTTCGTTGTTCGGGTCAATAAAATGGCCGCAGGTGGTGGGCGACGACGGAATATAAGGAAGATCGGGGCAAATCTCTTTTGCCAGCTTCGGCAGCTCGCCCTCGAATACTTGTATGTAGAAATCCTTGTATCTTTGTTCCTTGACCCAGTCGAAGCACATTTCAATTTCATTGTTACCGCAGATCACCGCGATTGAGGCGTGATGACGAATTCTTTTTAAATTGTCGCGCGCCTCCAAAAGAAAGTTTTCCTTGAATTCCTCGGTGGTGGGCAAAAGCGTGCAGGCGAACATCATATCTAAGAAGACCACCAACCCCAGCTCGTCGCAGGCGTCGAAGAAGAAGTCGTCGGGATAGAAGCCGCCGCCCCAAACGCGCACGGCGTTAAAATTGCAGTCGCGGCATTGCGTTAAAAGGGTTTTTGTGCGTTCTTTGGTAATTCTTGAGCGGATATTGTCCTCCGGGATATAGTCGCCGCCCATAGCGAAAAACCGTACACCGTTGCACTCGTGGCAGAAGCTTTCGCCGTAAACGTCCTTTTCGCGGATCAATTTCAAGGTTCTCAGGCCGATCCGCTTTTCTACAACGTCGGACACCCGACCGTTTTCTATGAGCTCGGCTTTGAAGGTATAAAGCGGCTGTTCGCCCAGACCATTCGGCCACCAAAACTGCGGATTTTCAATCTCGGACTCGCAGTTCGGCGGCAGGCGGAAAGTCGTGCCGTTCGGCGCTGCTGCCGTCACGATAACTTCGGCGCCGCCGGTCGCTTCCACCTTTGGCGTGACAAACACACGGCCGTTTTCGTGCCGCTGAGAAATCATAAAATCCGTAATTCTTTCGGAATCGTGCTTTAATAAATAAAGATCGCGGCCGACGCCGGCGTCGGGCAGACGCGGACCCCAGTCCCAACCCATCATGCAGTGGGCTTTTCTTAAATGTGAAAAGCCAAAGATCGCGTCACCGCTGCCCGGTACGTGCTCCTTTTGATCGGCCTCCTCCATAAAACGAATGGGAGAAGAAAACAAAAGCTCGATCTTATTTTCGCCGTCTTCCAGCTCCTTTGTAACATCCACTTCGTAGGTGCGGTGCATATTGTTGGATTTTAACACCGTTTTGCCGTTGAGCGACACCGTGCAAAGGGTGTCAAGGCACTCAAACACCGCACTGACGCGCGCTGAATCTTTTTTATAAGTAAAGCTGCGCGAAAAGGTGTAGTCGTGTTCCAAAAGCTTTTCGGCTTCTAATTCATTGAGACCGAAGTGCGGATCTTTCATTAAATGATTTTTCAGCAAAAAGGAATAGACCGATCCGGGAATCTCTCCGCGGCAGAAAAAACCGCCGCCGCTTAACGTCCACTCGCCGTTTAAAAGTATTTTTTGCATATTTTAACATCTCCTTTTTTTATTTAATTTGCCGGCACTGCGCGGTGTAGGGGCGTTACGTTTTAGTTTTTTTGCGTTGCACAGTTTTATTTTTTTGGACATTGCAGTGTTATTATTGTTCGTCTACTTGATATTTATATTTTATTGTGATAATATACTTATATCAATGTATTTTTCTATTGATTTTTTATAGTTTCTTGCTTTTTAGACCTTTGCAAAACCACTCCGTTTTTTTAAAACGACAGATCTCCCCTTCGTTTTAAATTATTCCTTTAAAAACTGGAAGTGCTTCATTTATGCGCGTTTTATTTTACGGTATCAGCCACCCCCACGACAAGGGCGAATTCTGCCCAAAAACGATTTTCGACTATTACACCGTCTGCTGCTTTGAGGATCCGTTCTTATATGAAAAGAACGGCAAGCTTTTGGAGGGCAACACCGGTGACGTGCTGATCATGGAACCGGGTCAGGTGGTCTGGCACGGTCCGCGTCCGGACGCCGAAAAAGGCTTTCGCAACGACTGGGTCTACATTTACGGTAACCGATTTTCGGAGCTTTTGAAGGCGTACCCGCTGCCTTTGAACACCGCTTTTTCCGTGGGACGGCACAATGCGCTGCGGCCTTACATTGAGCGGATCAAAAAAGAAATGAGTATTAAGCTGGACGGCTGCCAGGACAAAATGAACTGCATTGTTACCGAAATGGTGATCGACCTTTACAGAATGCACGGCCGCGACACCTCCTCGCAAACGCCCAAAGCACGGCTGGAGGAGGCAAGGAACCGCATTATGCAAAGCCCGGAACGCGACTGGACGCTGGATTCCATGGCGGCGCTGTGCGGCTATTCGGCCAGTCGGTTTTCCACGTTATATAAAAATCAGTTTGGATGTCCGCCGAAGAACGATCTGCTGAAATCGCGGCTGGAGCTGGCGCGCAGAATGCTGAAATACAGCACGCTTTCGGTCACCGACGTGGCCGAGCAGTGCGGCTTTCAGACGATTTATTATTTTTCGAAGTATTTTAAAGAAGCCACCGGCTTTTCACCGCGCGAATACGCGCTGAAATACCGCCGCGACGTGAAATAAAAACGGAAAAAAGTGCTTTTGGGTTGTTTGCGGCAAAAGCACTTTTTTGAAAGTTGAAATTTTTAAAACGGCTGCGCCAAGATTTGCGGTCTTCGGGAGGTCTTTTGTGGGCGGCAGGTTCGCGCCCCGCGCGGCCGCCGCAGGCGGCAAGCCCCGGGCCAAGCCAAAACGGAAGATTTTGCCGTTTTGGCTTGGCCCGGGGCTTCGCTTTGAAAAATTTTTCAAAGCGCGCGGGGCGCGAACCTGCCGCCCACAAAAGAGCCTTCCCGAAAGATAAATCCCCAAAATCCGCGCACAAAAAGCTTCCGTTATTTTAGGCGAACAATAAAATTCAGAGCCATCTTAAAATAATATTTTCGGCAAATCATTATTGTTCGCCCGGACTAGACAAAGCCCGACTTCCGCCTTTTTTGAAGCACCGATTTTAAATTTCTGCATTTCTTCACTCTTGACCGAATTTTTTAAAGGTTTTCGGCAACACTGATTTTAATTGTTAATAAATTGTCAACGTTTCACGATTTCACTTGAAATGTCGCTTGACTTTTGCTATAATAACACTGTAAATTCCCATAGTAGGATTTTATGAAAGGAGTTCTTAAACATGACAGAGAACAAAACTGTATTGAAGTGGCTTGACGAGATGAAAGCCCTTCTTACACCGGACGAAGTAATCTGGATCGACGGCAGCGAGGCACAGCTCGATACATTGCGTCGCGAAGCTGTTGAAACCGGCGAAATGATTAAGCTGAACGAGGAGAAGCTCCCCGGCTGCTATCTGCACAGAACCAAGCCGAACGACGTGGCCCGTGTAGAGGACCGCACCTTTATCTGCACCACCAAAGAAGAGGACGCAGGCCCGACCAACCACTGGTGCGACCCCAAAGAGATGTACGAGCGGCTTTACAATATCGCCCGCGGCACTTATAAAGGCAGAACCATGTATATTATCCCGTATTCCATGGGACCGATCGGTTCTCCGCTTGCCAAGATCGGTATTGAAGTCACCGATTCTATTTACGTTGTGCTGAACATGGCAATTATGACCCGTGTCGGCAAGAAGGTTCTGGACGTTCTGGGCGACAGCGACGACTGGGTTCGCGGCCTGCACGCAAAATGCGATGTTGACCCCGAAAACAGATATATCTGCCAGTTCCCGGAGGACAACACCATTATTTCCGTTAACTCCGCCTACGGCGGCAACGTGCTTTTGGGCAAAAAGTGCTTTGCGCTGAGAATTGCCTCCTATCAGGGCTGGAAAGAGGGCTGGATGGCCGAGCACATGCTGATCTTAGGCATTCAGAACCCCAAGGGCGAGATCAAATATGTTGCCGCGGCGTTCCCGTCTGCCTGCGGTAAAACCAACCTCGCCATGATGATTCCGCCGCAGTATCTGCGCGACAAGGGCTATAAAGTCTGGACCGTCGGCGACGATATTGCCTGGATGAGAATCGGCAAGGACGGCCGCCTGTACGCGATCAACCCGGAGAACGGTTTCTTCGGCGTAGCGCCGGGCACCAACGCGCACTCCAACTACAATGCGCTGGCCTCCACCAGAAAGAATACTATTTTCACCAATGTTGCTTTAAATCTGGACGATAACACCGTTTGGTGGGAGGGTCTGAATAAGGATCTTCCGCAGAACGCGATCGACTGGAAAGGCAACAAGTGGGACGCTTCCAAATTTGACAAAGCGGATAAATCCACCTATGCCGCCCACCCGAACAGCCGCTTCACCGCGCCTGCCGTAAACTGCCCGTGCATTTCCGATGAATTCAACAAGGGCGAGGGCGTGCCGATCTCGGCAATCATCTTCGGCGGCCGCCGTGCAAAGTGCGCACCGCTGGTTTATCAGTCGAAGGATTGGGTCAACGGCGTATTCGTTGGTTCTACCATGGCTTCCGAAACCACCGCTGCCGCTGCCGGTGCCGTTGGCGTTGTCCGCCGCGATCCGATGGCCATGCTGCCGTTCTGCGGCTACAACATGGGCGACTACTTCCAGCACTGGCTCGACATGGGCAAGAAGCTGGGCGACAAAGCGCCGAAAATCTTCAACGTCAACTGGTTCCGCACCGACGATGAAGGCAACTTTATCTGGCCGGGATTCGGAGACAACTGCCGCGTGATCAACTGGATCATCGACCGCTGCGAAGGCAAGGCCGACGCCGTGGAGACCCCGATCGGTTTTGTTCCGAAGGCCGAAGACATCGACCTCACCGACCTTGACTTCGACATTGAAACCTTGAAGAGCATCTTAAAGGTTGACAAAGACGTTTGGAGCAAAGAAGCCGACGAGATCGAGGAGCACTACAAGAAGTTTGGCGACAAGCTGCCGACCGAGCTTCGCGAGCAGCTCAACAGTCTGAAAAACGCTTTGAAATAAGCAATCATTCTTCCGCGCAGAAAGCTTTTTCGTGCTTCCTGCGCGGATTTTTTCTTTGAAATTTCAAAAGAAAGACAGCGATTTCCGCAGAGAGCTTGGCTTTTTTACAGCGGTTTTCGCGGCCGCGGTTTTTGAAGTTGGGATTTTTAAAGCCTGAATTTTTAAAGTTTGGCGCCGGAGTTTTGAGGCTCGCATTTTTTTGAATCCACTTTTTTAAAATCCCGCAATTTTTGAAAGTTGACTTTCTTTGAACCCGTTTTTTCACTTTTCGGTCTTTTGGAAATTTTCTGCCGTCGGGCCAAAGTCCGCGCGGTTTGCGCGCCGCCGCAGGCGGCGCAAAAAAAGCCGGCGCGGCACTGCAAAAGCTCTCCGTCGTGGCCGAAGCGCTTTTGTGGCTTTTTAAAAAGGTGCGGATCGGGGGAGGCGCCGGCTTTTTCGGCCGGGGCAACGCCCCGGCCGGGCAAACCGCGCGGACTTTGGCCCGACCCCGAAAATTTCCAAAAAGCACAGTTGTACCGTTCCCTCTTCCCTCTCAGCCTTGCCTTTTCGTCTAAAACCAGACACTTTCCTGAACTCCTCGCCCCCCAAAAAAATAAACACCGTTCTTTACTTGTCGGCCTAAAAAAGGGTGCTTGCACCAAATAATGTTCTGAGCGTCTGCACAAGCTTTGCTTTTTCCACGTCAAAACCGAACACCATTCTTCGCTTGTCGGTCTAAAAAAGGGCACTTGTGCCCAACAATGTTCTGAGCGTCTGCACAGGCTTTGCTTTTTCCACAAAAAACGAACACCTTCTTAACTTATCGGCCTAAAAAAGGGTGCTTGCACCCCAACAGTGTTTTGAGCGTCTGCACCAAGCTTTGCTTTTTCCCCCTAAAAATGAACACCATTCTTCGCTTGTCGGTCTAAAAAAGGGCACTTGTGCCCAACAATGTTCTGAGCGTCTGCACAAGCTTTGCTTTTTCCACGTCAAAACCGAACACCATTCTTCCACTTGTCGGTCTAAAAAAGGGTGCTTGCGCCCAATAATGTTCTGAGCGTCTGCACAAGCTTTGCTTTTTCCCCCTAAAAATGAACACCATTCTTCGCTTGTCGGTCTAAAAAAGGGCACTTGTGCCCTTGTGTTAGAGGGTGTTTTGTGTTATAATTCATAATAAGAGAATATTGCTTTTTAAGAAAGCGTAAAAACACCCGTTTACTGCAGAAAATCAGGGCGTCCGCACAAAAAACCGACCGGTTTTGGGGCCGCCTTTAAAACAGGAGAGAAACACATGAGTATTTTGTCAAAGTTCTTAGGAAACTACAGCACCAAAGAGATCAAGCGCATCAAGCCGAAAATGGAGGCTGTTTTGGAGCTGGAGGAGCATTATAAAGCCCTTTCGGACGCCGAGCTGCGCGGCATGACCGACAAATTAAAGGAGCGCTTAAAAAACGGCGAAACGCTGGACGATATCCTGCCCGACGCCTTTGCTGTTTGCCGTGAGGCTTCGGCAAGAATTTTAGGCATGCGCCACTTCCCCGTTCAGATCCTCGGCGGCATCATTTTGCACCAGGGCCGAATCAGTGAAATGAAAACCGGTGAAGGTAAGACCTTAGTTGCCACCCTGCCGGCCTACCTCAACGCGTTAAGCGGCCTCGGCGTGCACATTGTCACCGTGAACGACTACCTCGCCACCCGTGACTCGGAGTGGATGGGCAAGGTCTACCGCTTTTTAGGTCTTTCGGTAGGTCTGATCGTCAGCGGCATGAAAAACGAAGAAAAGAAAGCCGCTTATGCCGCCGATATTACTTATTGCACCAACAACGAATTGGGCTTTGATTACCTGCGCGACAACATGGTGATCTATAAGGAAAACAAGGTGCAGCGCGGCCATAATTTTGCTATCGTGGACGAAGTGGACTCCATTTTGATCGACGAAGCCAGAACACCGCTTATTATCTCCGGTCAGGGCGACAAATCCAACGACCTTTACAAACGGGCCGACAGCTTTGCCAGAACCCTGAAATGCGTGAAGGTGCGCGAGCAAAACGACAAACAGACCGACGAGGAACAGCACCTGGACGGTGACTATGTTGTGGACGAAAAGGCCAAGACCTGCACGCTGACGGCGCGCGGCGTAAAGCTTGCCGAGCAGTATTTCGGCATTGAAAACCTCAACGACGCCGAAAACATCACCATTGCCCACCACATCAATCAGGCCATTCGCGCCCACGGTATTATGACGCGCGACGTGGACTATGTGGTGAAAGACGGCGAAGTGCTGATCGTTGACGAATTTACCGGCCGACTGATGTACGGCCGCCGCTATAACGAGGGTCTGCACCAGGCCATTGAAGCCAAAGAGGGCGTTTCCATTCAGAACGAATCCAAGACTTTGGCCACCATCACTTTCCAAAATTACTTCCGCCTGTATTCCAAGCTTTCGGGTATGACCGGTACGGCCATGACCGAGGAGCAGGAATTCCGCGAGATCTATAAGCTTGACGTGGTGGAGATTCCCACCAACAAGCCGCTCAAACGCGTGGACTTAAACGACGTTGTTTATAAAACCGAAAACGCGAAATTCCGCGCGGTGATCAATGAAATTTTGGAGCGCAACGCCACCGGTCAGCCGGTGCTTGTGGGTACGATTTCCATTGATAAATCCGAAAAGCTCAGCCACATGCTCACAAAGCGCGGCATTAAGCACAACGTACTGAACGCCAAAAACCACGAGCGCGAGGCCGAGATCATCGCACAGGCCGGTAAATTCGGCGCGGTCACCATTGCCACCAACATGGCCGGCCGCGGTACGGATATTATGCTGGGCGGTAACGCGGAATATCTTGCAAAAGCGGCACTGAAGCACGACGGCGTTTCGGAAGAAATTATTGTGGAAGCCACGGGCTACGCCGAAACCGACAACGCGGACATTATTGCCGCGCGCGAAAAATACACCGAATATCTCAATAAATTCAAAGCGGAGATCGCGCCGGAGGCCGAAAAGGTGCGCGAGACCGGCGGCCTGTGCATTATCGGCACGGAGCGGCACGAATCCCGCCGAATCGACAATCAGCTGCGCGGCCGTTCCGGTCGTCAGGGCGACCCCGGCGTAACGCATTTTTATATTTCTTTGGAGGACGACCTCATGCGCCTGTTCGGCGGCGAACGGCTTTATCGCATGATGGAGACTTTACGCGTGGACGAGGACACGCCGCTTGAAATGAAGATGCTGACCAACTCCATTGAGTCGGCACAGCGCAAAAAGGAATCGCAGAACTTTGCCATTCGTAAAAGCGTGCTTGAATTCGACGACGTGATGAACACCCAGCGAAATATTATTTACGGCCAGCGCGACCGCGTACTGGACGGCGAAGATCTGCACGACACGGTGCTGCACATGGCCGCCGAAACGGTGGACGCTTTGGTTGCACAGTTCTGCGCCGACGATCATCAGCACGAAAACTGGAATATTGACGGCCTGCGCGCCTACTTCAACGGCTGGGTACTGGACGAAAACGACCTGCAACTCACCCCACAGCAGTTGGAGGACGCAGAAAAAGAAGAAATTGCCGAAACGATCAAGGAAAAAATCACAGCGCTTTACGACCGCCGCGAAAAGGAATTCGGCTCCGAGCTGATGCGCGAAATTGAGCGCGTAATGCTGCTGAGAACGGTTGATGAACACTGGATGGATCACATCGACAACATGGACGAGCTGCGCGACGGTATCCGTCTGCGCGCCTACGGACAGCACGACCCGGTGGTGGAATACCGCAACGAGGGCTACGATATGTTCAACTCTATGACCGAATCTATCCGCGAAGAAACCGTAAAGCGCATTTTGACGGTGCGCGTGCGCCGTGAAGAAGGCGTGGAGCGCAAAAAAGTGGCCGAAGAAAGCGGCACCTCCGGCGGCGATACGCCGAAAAACCGCACCGTGCGCGGCAAAGGCGTTGTGAGCAAAAACGCCCCCTGTCCTTGCGGCAGCGGACTGAAATACAAGCGCTGCTGCGGCAAAAATTTAGAGTAAAATTCAAAGGGCATGAATTTCTAAAAAAATGCCGCACCGAAAAGGAAACTTTCAAAAATTCCTTTTTCGGTGCGGCAATCGCTTGATTTTGAGAATTTTAAAATTATAATTTACCGCGTTTTGCTTTTGTTTTTTAAGGCATCATTTCAGCATATAATTAATGCTTTCGGCAATGTTGCCCACAGCGCGCATGGTTTTACCGGCGGTTTTGGTGATGCTTTTCGGGTTTTGGGTAAACACCGCCTTGCCAACCGACACCGCCAGCATTCCGGTGATCAGGCCGGCGCCCATGCCTTTTAAAAAATCAGCGTTTTTGTTGTGCATTTTTTGTTCCTCCCTTTTCGGCTTGTCCGGCGCAAAGAACTTTTTTAAACAACTCACCTTTGCCGCCGTATAACCCTTTTTAAAAATTAAAAGATGATCGACGATCCGGTTTTTTCTTTGCTTGTCCGAACCATAGCAAGGTGAAGAACCTCGTGACGGCCTGGTCTTTTGCCCAAAAATCGGCGCGCTGCTCGGTTTCTCCTCGGCTTCGATCCTTTTGGCGCAGGCCGATCCCTTTGGTGCAAGGCCGATTCCCTTGGCGCAAAAAAGAAAAAACTTGATCTCGGTTTTTATTTTTCCTCGAAATCGTGCAAAAATTCGGGCAGAATAATATTTGTAAAAAGCTTTGAAAGTCTTTAAAATTTTAAGACCGCGGCTCTGGCAAAAGCCGCCGCAATCTTTGTGCATTTTTTTGGCATTGATCGCCGCGGTGAAGTTTTTCGGGGATTGCAAAAAATTATTGGCGAATGTTTTGAGAAAAAAGAAAAGCCCCCTGCGCTTTTTTGAGGGGTGCTGTTTCAACGGGTTTTAAAAATTTTTCAGATTTCTGCATTTTCTTCGCGCCCGCGGCGCGGCCGCCCACCGGGCGGCCGTCGCCGCATAAAATCCCCCAATTCTCTTTTCTTCAAAATTTTAAGTTTATCGGGGCGGGGGATTTTATGCGGCGGTCAAAACGTCCCGTTTTGACCGCCGCGGGCGCGAAACCGACCTTTCCCTAAAAACGCAAATCCGGCGAAATTTTAAACCATCGGCTTTCGCTTAAAGAAAGCTTTAAAGAAAGCTTCGGCAGGCCCCTGCTCGAATCGCCGTAGGTTGCCGTCCGGCTGCTCAAACATCAAAAAAATATGTATTGGAATCGCAAAAAAACATCAAGCTAAAGCATGATATACGCCAGCGCAAACAGAAGAATATTGTCGCTGTTTTCTCCCGATAAAAGCAGGATCATTAATAGAATCAGCATTCTGTCCGAGCCTAATTCCAGGTTTTCCACATTTAAAAGCTTTAAAATATCCCCGGATAAAAGTCCGCCAATGCCTTTTTTCGGCTTTTGCGGTTCGTGAAAAACCGCAGGTCCCCCGGCAGCGTTTCCAAATTCGGCACCGTTGCCGTTCGGTGCATTATCGCCGTTCGGGACGCCGCTTTGAAAGGTTCCGTTCGGATTATTGCTTTGGTGGTGGCCGCTTTGGGGTTTGCCGCTTTGAGGCCCATTTTCGGAAAAACTGCCGCCCAAGGTGCCGAAATCAGACGAATTGCCGCCCAAGGTGCCGGAATGCTGCGAACGTCCGCTCGAAAAGCCCCCGTTTGGCGAATTCCCTCCGGAAAATCCGCCGTTCGGCGGATTGCCACCCGAAAAACCGCCCTCAGGCGGACTGCCGGACGTACGATCGGGCGCGCCGGTTCTTACAAAGGGCGGCACCGGCGGCATTGTTGCGCGCTCTTGCATTTTAAAAAGCTCTTCGGCGGCATACCGCCGCCGGTTGTTCATTTCTTCGCGGTTGCTGCTGTCCAAAAGCGGCACCTCCTTTTTTAAAACCCAGCACCGCCCGCATTTTGTGGGGGCAAGCGCTGCTAAAAATTCAAAAGCCCCTGCTCTTTAAAGATTGGTACTAAGCTTACAAGCTTTAATATTTTCACCGCTTTATCCACCCGATGACGGCGCTCCTCACTGAGATGCGGTCGCAAGGCCAGCAAAAGCTGTGCGCGGTCGTCCGACACATTGGTTTTTAAAATATTGAGAATTTTCATCATGGCACTAAGGTCAAAGCCGCTGTCGCCGCCCGGCAAAAAGGACGAAAGCCCGCCGGAAAGACCGGAAAGCGCACCGAGATCACCGAGATTGCCAAGGTTACCGAGATTACCGAGATTTCCGGAATTTTCGGCAGCACTACCGTTCCCCGAATTTCCGCCGAAGTTGCTCGCCGCGCCGTTTTTCCCACTGTTTCCGCCGGCGAAAGCCGCCGAGCCGCCCGGATTGGGCGAAGCACCGCCCGAAAGACCGGAAAGCGTACCGGCCAGTGTTTTCAGAACCTCGGGGTCAATATTGATGCCGCCGTCGGGCGCGCTATTGCCCCGATTTTGCGAATAAGCGTTTTCGGCGGCCGCCGGACCGTTGGCTTTATTGCCGGCAGACTGCAAAAACGCACCGGCCAACGCCTTAAACTGTTCCATACTTTTAGGATCGTTTAAAAGCGCGGTGATCCCTTCGGAAAGATCGCTCATTTTGTGGGAACCTCCCCTCCCGGTTTTATTCCTGCCGCAGGGCAGCCGATCATTTTGAAAGGTCTTTTAAAATACGCCTTGCCTGCGGCGAGTTTAAAATATTGTTCAGCGCCTGTTTGTCGTTCAAAACCTGCTTTAGTTTTGCGGCCTGCTCGGCATTTAAGGACTTCAGCACGTTTTCCATTTTGCCGGAATTGATGGCACCGTTCAGGCGGTCGGCATTCAAGCCGTTTTCGTTTGCGGCATTTTTGAGCGCCGACTGAAGCTTATCACGGTTGACATTATTAAAAGAATCCATAATTTCCACCCCTTAAAAAATATGACAGGAGATTTTAATTCATGCGTATTTTGGTGCTTTCCGACTGCCACAACCGCCTTTTCGGTGCGAAAGAGGCACTCGATCGCGAAAACGATGCCACGGCGGTATTTTATCTCGGTGACGGACTGGACGCCATGCGTGCGCTTTTAAAGGATTATCCAAAATTGCGGCTTTACGCCGTGGCCGGCAACTGCGACCGCTGCATTGACGAGCCACTTTACGGCATTGAAAAAATCGGCGGTCACACCATATTTTACACCCACGGTCATCTTTACGGCGTAAAATCCGGCTCCGAACGCCTTTTGGAAATTTCCCGCAATCTCGGCGCCGACCTTTGCCTTTACGGCCACACGCACATTCCCGACATTGATTACCGCGGCGGCGTGATTCTTGTAAACCCCGGTTCGGTCTCTTTGGGCAGAACCTCAAAAAACACCTACGCCGTGCTTGATATCACCCCAAACGGCTTGATTCCAAGCATCAAGGTGCTTTGATTTAAGGCCCCGTGCGCTTTGATCGAACCTCTTTTGTTTTGATATTGATTTTTTAAAAAAGTTGTTTTGTCAAGACACGAAGGGCACCCTGCCCTTAAAATCTTTGGCGTTTTTGTAAGGCGGGCTTTGGGCGGTTCGCGCTGAAAGTCACCTTTAAAAATTCTTTTTAAAGGTGGGCAAAGCCCCTTTTGGAACACCGATAAAAACCAAAATATTCGTGTTCGGGGCTTTGCCGCGCCGCCGCGCGGCGCGCTTTCAGCGCGAACCGCCCAAGCCCCGCCTCACAAAACGCCAAAACCGCCAAATTCGGATCCGCCTTTAAAAACATCTGTCTTTTTTTGAGCCCAACGCCTTAAAAAATCCCCCAATCACTGATAATATATGCGAAAGCGCCGATTTCGGTGCATTTTTGCGAAAGGAATTACAAAAAATGAAGCTACTGGTTATCGACGGAAACAGCCTAATCAACCGCGCCTTTTACGGCATCAAGCTGCTCACCACCAAGGACGGGCAGTTCACCAACGGCATCTATGGCTTTATCACCATGCTGAACCGCATTATGGAGCAGGAAGACCCCGACGGCGTCGCCGTGGCGTTCGACCTGAAAAAGCCCACCTTTCGCCACGAAATGTATTCGGAATATAAAGCCGGACGAAAAGGAATGCCCGAGGAGCTGGCCTCGCAAATGCCGATTTTAAAAGAATGGCTTTCTTTGATGGGTTATCGGGTGCTGAGTTCCGAAGGGTACGAGGCCGACGACATTCTCGGCACACTGGCTGCAGGCTGTGAACGCACGCACAACCCCTGCATCATTGCTACCGGTGACCGCGATTCTTTGCAGCTGGTATCAAATTCTGTTACGGTTTTAAACACCGTCACCAAAATGGGTCGGCCGGAAATTATCCTCTACGACGAAGCAGCGATCATGGAAAAATACGGCGTTACACCGCCGCAGTTGATCGAGGTCAAGGCCCTGCAGGGCGACGCGTCCGATCACATTCCGGGCGTTGCCGGCATCGGCGAAAAAACCGCGCTGTCGCTCATCGCGCAGTATCACGACGTAGATTATATTTATGAGCATTTAGATGAATTGGACATCAAAGACGGCGTACGAAACAAATTGGCCGCCGGTCGTGACAGCGCTTTTTTGAGCCGCAAGCTCGGCACGATCTGCAAAACCGTGCCGATTTCGGACAATCCGGAGGATTACCGCAAAGGCGTTTGCGACCGCGAAGCCGTGGCACGGCTGATGGCGCGGCTGGAGTTTTTCTCGTTGATCAAAAAAATGGGCTTTGACGAGGTGGTGCCGCAAGAGGAAAACGCCGTGCCCGAAAACCGTACCTTTACGCTTTTTGCCCGTACTGACGAGGTGCTTCGGGACGATGAAACCGACCCAAAAAATACCGACGAAACACGCTTGGCCGACGAAATTTATTTTGATTACGAAGAAAACACCCTGGCGATCTCACGCGGATATAAAATTGCACTGCTGCCGCTGGAGAGCAAAGAAGCGCTTGAAATTTTAAAAAGTGATCGGGACAAAAGCATTTACAACAGCAAAAGCGCGCACCGCTACTGCATGCAAAAAGGATTTTCGCTTAAAAATGTGGTTTTCGACAGTATGTTGGCAGGCTACCTTTGCAGTCCGGCCGCATCGGGCTATCAACTGGATCGGCTTTCCAAGGAATACGCCGTGCCGGTGGCTGAGGTGGTGACCGCACAGAAGAAAGAAACGGCAGACGATAGCGAAAAGGAGAAAAAACCGCTGCCGTCGTCGGCGGTGCGCGGTGCCGAAGCGACACTTGTGAGCCGCCAGCTTTTGAAGGAGTGCGAAAAGCGCGCGCTTTTGGAATTATTAAAAACCGTGGAACTGCCGCTGTCCGAGGTGCTGGCCTTTATGGAATTGCAGGGCTTTTCGGTGGACGTTGACGGCATTCGCGGCATGGGCAAACGCTTAAAGGAAAAGATCTCCGAGCTTCAAGGGCAGATCTACACCCTGGGGCAAGCGGAATTCAACATCAACTCCCCAAAACAGCTGGGCACTGTGCTTTTTGAAACGCTGGGACTGCCGGCCAAAAAGAAGACCAAAAGCGGATATTCCACCAACGCCGAGGTCTTGGAATCGCTGAAAAACGCTCACCCCATTGTGCCGGCGATTTTGGAATACCGCAAACTTTCCAAGCTTTTGTCCACCTATTGCGAGGGCTTGGTGGCTGCGGCCGACGAAAACGGCAAAATTCACTCCACCTTAAACCAGACCGAAACAAGAACCGGCCGCATCAGCTCGCAGGAACCGAATCTTCAGAACATTCCTGTTCGGACCGAGGAAGGTCGGGAACTGAGAAAATACTTTATTGCGCCAAAAGGACGCGTTTTGCTGGACGCCGACTACAGCCAGATCGAGCTTCGGGTGCTGGCGCACATGGCGAACGATGCGCGCATGATTGAGGCCTTTCTTTCCGGCGTGGATATTCACACCGTAACGGCGGCACAGGTGTTTCACATGCCGGAAAGCATGGTCACGCCGTTAATGCGAAGCCACGCAAAGGCCGTCAATTTCGGCATTGTATACGGCATCGGCGCCTTTTCGCTGGCAAAGGACATCGGCGTTACAAGAAAAGAGGCCGCCGACTATATCAATAATTATCTTGCCACCTACTCCGGCGTGGCGCGATTTATGGACGATGTAATCAAAAATGCGCGCGAGGACGGATTTGTTACCACGCTGTTTGGCAGACGGCGCTATTTGCCCGAGATTTCCAGCAGCAACGCCATGATTCGTGCCGGCGGTGAGCGCATTGCGCGCAACACGCCCATTCAGGGCACAGCGGCGGATATTATCAAGATCGCCATGATCCGTGTCTACAACCGGCTGAAAGCTGAAAAGCTTGACGCAAAACTGATTTTGCAGATCCACGACGAACTGATCGTGGAAGCCGCCGAAAAGGACGCGGAAAAAGCGGCCGCGGTTTTAAAGGAAGAAATGGAGAATGCCGCAAAGCTGCGCGTGCCGCTGACAGCCGACACCCATTCGGGTAAAACCTGGTACGACGCGAAAGGATAATCCTGTTTATCGCGGAGGGTTTCGGTCTTTTCCGGCCAAATCTCACTGCAAGCACCAAAGCTATCACTTAAAAATCGGCAAAAGGCGCTTTAAACAGACAATCAAAAAGTGCTCTATAAATACCGGGGCACACCGCCCGCTCGACCGAACCCAAAAGAAAACCGCCGACCGGGAGGCAGACGCGCGCCGCGCCAGCGCAAAGCGCTGGCGCGGCGTGAAAGCCCCTTTTTTGAGCGCGCTTTCAAAGCGATCTTAAAAAACGGCTTTTGGGCGGAGCTTTCAAACCTGACTTTCGGTCTTGGGGGCTTTCACGCCGCAAAAAACCTTTGGTTTTTTGCGGCGCGCGGGCAGCCCTCCCGGCCGGCGGTTTTCTTTTGGGTTCGGTTGGCACTTTTTAACGCACTGGGCGCACTTTTTCGTCCGGTACCGAAATCTACCGCTTCGCCTAATTCCGATCCGCCGCAGAGGGAACGCCCGTCCATCACCCGTCTATATTAAAAATCCAACAAAAAAGAAGGACTGCACCGTGACGCCGAAAATCACCGTTCGCAAAGCCGAAAAAGAAGACCTCAAAAGCATTGCCGCGCTCGAAAAAGAGTGCTTTGCCCACCCGTGGCAGCTTTGCGATCTTTTGGACTCTTTTTTGGGCTGCGTTTCATTTTTAGTAGCCGATCAAGGCGGCGAAATCGTGGGATACCTGGGCATTCAAATCTCGTTTGACGAGGGATTTATCACCAATGTCGCCGTAACGCCGAGCAAGCGCAAAAAAGGCGTCGGCCGAGCGCTCATGGCCGGTCTTTTGGCTTTTGGCGCACGCAAAAATCTTAGAACGCTGTCTTTAGAGGTGCGCCCGTCCAATGCGGCGGCCATCGCTTTATACGAAAGCGTTGGGTTTTCGGCCGTCGGCCGCAGAAAAAACTTTTATACCGACCCGCGCGAGGACGCACTCATTTTAAATAAAACTGTAAATTCAAAGAGGCCGCCGCAGCCGGAGCAGCCTTCAAAAAATGCCCAAAACGCCAATACGAATATCAACGATACCGATACCGACACCAAAACCACCCTGACCCCCAATGATTAAGGCCAAAGCGCGCTTAATCGTTCAAATCAAGACCCCTCTTTCACCCTACAAAACCGCAATTTTTTATGAAATCCTGCAAAACAAACCCAAATCCACCGGAAAGGAAACCGCTATGTACATATTAAGTATTGAATCCTCCTGCGACGAAACCTCTGTTGCGGTCTGCAACGAACGGAACGTGCTTTCCAATGTTGTCGCCACGCAGATCGCCGAACACGCGCTTTACGGCGGCGTGGTGCCGGAGATCGCCTCCCGTAGGCACTGTGAAGCCATTGCGGCGGTCACCAAAAAAGCAATCAAAGACGCCGGTATTTCAATGTCCGATCTTTCGTCCATTGCCGTAACCTTTGCGCCGGGGCTGATCGGAGCACTGCTCGTGGGGGTCAACTTTGCAAAAGGACTTGCCGCGGCGCTCCAACTGCCGATCATTCCGGTGCATCATCTGCGCTCGCACATCGCGGCAAACTATATCACCCACCGCGATTTAAAGCCGCCGTTTCTCTGCCTGCTTGTTTCGGGCGGAAACAGTCACATTATCCGCGTAAACGACTACTGCCGCTTTGAGGTCATCGGCCGCACGCGTGACGACGCCGCCGGTGAATGCTTCGATAAAACCGCACGTGCCTTGGGATTGCCGTATCCCGGCGGTGTAAAGCTGGATCACGCGGCCGAGGGCGGAAACCCCGACCGCTATTCCCTGCCCTTTCCGCATGTTGAGGGCAGTCCCTACGATTTCAGCTTTTCGGGTCTTAAAACCGCAGTCATCAACACGGTGCATCACGCGCGGCAAAAGAACGAAGAAATCAATGTACCCGACATGGCCGCCGCCATTCGCCGCCGCGTTTGCGACATTGCTATTAAAAATACCTTTTTAGCCGCCGAGAATTACGGGGAAGACACGATCGTGATTGCCGGCGGTGTTTCGGCCAACAGCGAACTGCGCCGCCGCATGAAAGAAGAATGCCAAAAGCGCAATTTAAAGCTTTTTCGACCGGAGCTTCAGTACTGCGGCGACAACGCCGCCATGGTGGGCGTGCAGGCTTATTACGAATATTTAGACGGAAATATTTCCGATCTTTCCTTAAACGCCACCGCCACTCTGCCCATTGATTACCGCTGAAAAATTTTTCAATTCACCATTTTGCGCAGTTCCGAATCTTAAAAAGCGCGGCAGCTAACGTTTGCCTACAGATAACCGCCGCTTTTTCTTTTTTGCAATATTTTTGCGTTGATTACCGATCCTTTACTTTGCAGATAACACCGGCTTTCCAAAAAAAGCAACCGTGCGCCGGATTTCAAAAAAATGACCGTACGCCGTCACCCCAGACCTCCGCGCCCCACGCCGCAAAGCGCGCCGAATGGCGCGCTTTGCGGCAAAAGCCCTTTTTTGCAGTTTTCAACACCTTTTTTGCTTTCCCTTAATTGAACAGATATTTTAAGGTTTCCCGCAAGCCCTCCCAAAAAGGGCTTTGCCGCCGAAAACGAATGAAAATTCGTTTTCGGCGGCGCGGGGCGCTGTTCCCTCAAGAAGCAACTTTTAAAACCAAAAATACAGTATCAAAAAAGCCGCACACAAAAGCATGGCACAGCAGCAAAGTACCAATTATCATACTTTGACATCGTTCACTGTTTTTGTGTGCGGTTTTCTGTTTTTGGCTCTTTTTTGTGGGCTCAATTCAGCAGTTTTTCTTCTGTCGGCTTCAATTTCGGCTGTCTTTGAAGTGCATCGCATCGCAATTAGATATTGAAATCATTCCGCAATTTTAAAAAGCCTTTTAGCATTTTCGGCCGAGGTTTTGATGATTTTCTCCACCGTCACGCCGCGAATTTCGGCAATCCGCGCTGCCGTGAAAGCAATCAGCCCCGAATGACACAGCTTGCCGCGGAAGGGCGCCGGTGCAAGGTAGGGGCAGTCGGTTTCCAAAAGCAGGCGATCGGACGGGAGCATTTCGCAGACCTCCACCGTTTTGCGCGCGTTTTTAAAGGTAACCACGCCACCGACGCCTAAATAAAGCCCCAGCTTCAGCAGCTCTTTGGCCGTTTCAACACTGCCGGAAAAGCAGTGCACCACGCCGCGCGGCTTGTATTTTTGCAAAAGCGCCAGCGTGTCGGCGTGCGCCTCGCGATCGTGAACGATCACCGGCAGTTCTGCGCGGTTTGCAAATACCAGCTGCGCTTCAAACCACGCTTTTTGCAGCGGTTTTTCAATATCCCAGTAATAATCCAAGCCGATTTCACCGACCGCCACCGTTTTTTCATCCTCAAGCAAGGGCAAAAGCGCCGAAAGCTCCGGTTCGTGCGGCGGCAGATTTTCGGGGTGGAAGCCCACGGCGGCGTACATTCCTTTATATTGGTGCGAAAGCGCGATCGCCGCTTTGGAGGAATCAACGTCACAGCCGCAGGTAACAATACCCGAAAGGCCGCCCGAAAAAAGCCCTTCTAACAAAGGCGCTCTGATCCCGTCGAATTTTTCATCGTCGTAGTGGGCGTGACTGTCAAAAATCCCCCGAAAGTCCGGCAAAACGTCCAACATTTTTTGAACTTCTTCGGCAGAATTCTCGCTTTCGGCCGTTTTGCCGGTTTCGGCGGCTTTGCTCGTTTTGTTCCGTTCTGTATTCTCGTTTCCCCTGCTTTTTTCGGCATTCGCGGCGGATTTGTCTTTGGCGGTGATTTTGTCTTTGGCGGCGAATTTGTCCTTCGCAGCGGCCTTGTTGGCGGCTGTTTCGACGCCGACAGCCTTTTCACCGTTTGATCCTGTTCGCTCGTTTGGTTGTTTGTTCATCGTTTCGCTTTCTCCGTTTTTGTTTTTGCTGTATTTTTCCGGTTTTTCTTTTTTGCTTTGTTTCGTTTTTCGCTGCTTTTTTGGGGTTCGGTTTTTGGGCGCAGCGGCCTGAGCCTTTCAGATTTTGCTGCGGCGGCCTAAGCTTTTGGATTCTCTGCTGCGGCGGGCTAAGCCTTTTGGATTTTCTGATGCGGCGGCCCGAATCTTTTTGTTTTTTTACCGCGTGATGGGGCAGCGCTTTTTTCGCGCGGTGGGAGGTTTCTGCGTTTTTTGCCGCGGAGGTTTCGTTCTGTCCTGGTGCCGCGGCGAGCTTAGGCGATCTTTCGCGCCCGCGCCGGCGGCGGTGATTTTCCGCCTTGGCGAAAACCACCGCCGCCGAAAAGCCCCCAAAACCCCTAACTTCCGGTTTCTTCCTGCCCCGATCGGGGCTTTTCTTTATGCGGCCGACTGAAAAGTTTTTCGGTCGGCCGCATAAAGCGCGGGCGCGAACAACCGAAAACTCCCCTCGCGGCACCTTCGCACACAGCTTCCCTCGCGGCAAAGTCACAAGAAGACTTCCGACCGCGCGAAAACCAATATTTCGGCGATTTTGGTCGCGCAAATTCCATCTTTTGCTTGTTTTTTCGCACTCGGCCAACAAAAGCCGAACCCGTCGCGCAAAAACACGTTCGACCGCGAACCGATAAGGCGTTTAATTTCCCACCCTTTTCGCTCGCGGTCGATTTTTTTAAAAATTTTCTCGGTATTGTCCTTTGTCGCCGTTTTTTTGGCTGTTAGCCGGTCGGTTTTTAAGCGCAATTGCGCCGATCGCCGTTTACCGCAGCAGAGAACCTGCCGGAATATCGTCGCCAAGCTCGATCAGCTGAATTTTGCCGTCGGGCGCTTCGGCCGAAAGAATCATGCCGTTGCTCTCAATGCCGCAAAGCGTGGCCGGTTTGAGATTTGCCACCACCACGATCGTTTTGCCCAAAAGCTCCTCCGGAGCGTACCACTTTGCAATGCCGCTTACCACGGTACGCTCGGTGTCCGTGCCGTCGTCCAGCGTAAATTTCAAAAGCTTTTTCGATTTCGGCACAGCCTCACATTTCAGCACCTTAGCAGTTCTCAGCTCCACCTTCAAAAAGTCGTCAATGCCGATCTTTTCAAGATTCAAAAGGTTTTTCGGTGTTTTGTCTTCGCTGTCCTTTTCGGCCGCGGCCTTGGCTTTCTCGGCAGCTTTCTTCTCCTGCTCGGCAATTTTCTTGCGCTCGTCCTCCAGCTCTTTTAACACCTTCGGGGCGTCAATTCTCTGGAAAAGCGGCGTCGCCTCACCCACGGTGTATTCCTCTACCGCACCGAAACGAAGCGTACCGTCGGTCGTGCCGATCTCTTTAAAGATCTTTTCGGCGCATTCCGGCATAATCGGTTCGAGCATCGAGGCCAAAAGGCGAATAGAGTCCAATAAATCGTACATTACACCCATCAGCCGCTCGCGGTTTGCCTCGTTCTTAGCCAGCGTCCACGGCGTGGTTTCGTCAATATATTTGTTGCAGTGCCGCGCAAAAGACATTACCGCGTCCACCGCGTCAGCGTTGTGGTATTCGTCCATCAGTCGCAGATATTTTTCCACCGTTTCGGCCGCGTCTTTTCTTAAAGACTCGCTGAATTCGTCCAAAGCGCCGGTGGCCGACACCTTGTGATCAAAATATTTGTTCGTCATGGCAACCGTGCGGTTGACGAGGTTTCCAAGCGTATTTGCAAGGTCCGTGTTGTATTTTGCAATAAAGCTTTCGTAAGTGATATTGCCGTCCTGCGCAAAAGGCATTTCAGCCAGTAAATAGTAACGCACCGCGTCGGTCGAAAAACGCTTTGCCAAGTCGTCGGCATAGATCACATTGCCCTTTGATTTTGACATTTTATCCTCGGCAAAAAGCATCCATGGGTGACCCAGCACCTGCTTCGGCAGCGGCTCGCCCAGCGCCATTAAAATGATCGGCCAATAAATGGTGTGGAACCGCACGATATCCTTGCCGATCACGTGAAGATCGGCCGGCCAGTATTTTTTATAAAGCGGTGCACTGCCGTCGGGATCGTAGCCCAAGGCGGTGATATAGTTTGAAAGCGCGTCGATCCAGACATAGATCACGTGCTTCGGGTCAAATTCCACCGGAATGCCCCATTTAAAGGAGGATCTGGAAACGCAAAGATCTTGAAGTCCCGGCTTTAAAAAGTTGTTGATCATCTCGGCTCTGCGCGATTCCGGACGGAAAAAGTCGGGGTTGTCCTCATAATATTTCAACAGCTTGTCCTGGTATTTTGAAAGCTTTAAAAAGTAGGCTTCTTCCTTTGCGTCCACGCACTCGCGGCCGCAGTCGGGACACTTGCCGTCTTTTAGCTGAGAAGCGGTGAAAAACGACTCGCACGGCACACAGTATTTGCCCTCGTATTGGCTTTTGTAAATATCGCCCTGATCATAAAGCTTTTTAAAGATCTTTGAAACGGTCTTTTCGTGGTAATCGTCGGTGGTGCGGATAAACTTATCGTAGGTAACATTCATGCTGTCCCAGACCGCGCGGATCTCGGCCGAAACGCCGTCAACATACGCTTTGGGCGAAATTCCCTGCGCCGTGGCGTACTCTTCAATTTTCTGCCCGTGCTCGTCCGAACCGGTAACAAAATAAACGTCAAAGCCCATTTTGCGCTTATACCGTGCAATGGCGTCAGCCAACACAATATCATAAGTGTTGCCGATGTGCGGCTTGCGCGAGGTATACGCAATGGCGGTGGTAATATAAAACTTTTCCTGACTCATAATAAGCGGATTCTTCCTTTCAGAAATCTATACAATAATAGTATATCATTGTAACGTGCGGTTTACAAGCACTTTTTCGCATTTCGGCCCCGCCGAGCGGCTTTTTAAGGTCGCATATATTTGCTTTCGGTCGTTTTCTGCTTTACGCCGTCTTTATTAGTGGTGACCGCGCATTTTCCATCGGGTTTTATCAAAAGTCGGTGCGCGCCTCGCGCCGCCGGTGTGCTTTCGGCAAAGCCGAAAGCACACCGGCGCAAAAGCCCCCTCCGCCAAAATTTCGCCCTTTTGAAATTCTTCCCGCAATCCGCACCGAAGCCGCCCCAATCCTAAAAATCCCTCAGGGGGGGCTTTTGCATGTTGCCGACGAAAATTTTCGGCGGCAACACCGCGCGAGGCGCGCTTTTTCTGCGATGCTCAAATCCCCCCCAAAAAAAACAGACGAGCGATCTACGCCCGTCCGTTTTTACTTATTCCCCAATAAAGGTAAACCGTTTCTGCTGTTTTTCATCCGACACCACATATTCGCACCACATACATTTCGGTCGGCAGAAGATCTCACCGTCGCCGTAAAGCGCACGGTAAACCACCCGTTCCTCGTTGGTTTCGCTGTCGCGCGCCGTAAACAGCACCTCGTATTCTCCGCCCTTATAATGGCGGTATTTCCCGGGCCTTACATCACCCTTTTCGTCCACCTCCGGCTGATTTCCAATGAGGGTGTAGCCCTCGCGCTCCGGCGCACGGTAGCCGTGCGTTCCCGCCTGATAAAATGTGATCTGCTTTTGTGCCGGGATCGTGTTGTAAAGCGCAGTGATCGTGGTGGGCGGACAGCAGTAGTCGCCCAAATACGCCTCAATGCGTACCGGACACTTCACGCGGCTTCCGGCCGCCACCGTGTCGTAATAATCCAGCCCTTTCGTGTGCTTCGGCCGCCAACCGGCCAAATAACCCTCGTTTTCGGCGTTGAGGTCACAAAACCACGGAACATAAATATCCAAAAGCGTTGCGTCCTTTTCGTGCGCTGCCACCGTGGTAGCCTGCAAAGCGCCCTGACTGCCGCCGTGAATCACCATGACCTGCCGGTCCCACATTGAAACCGACTTTGCATATTTCGCGGCGCAGAGATCGCGCAGCATCATGCCGTACCAATAAGCGGTTTTTGGGTCGGCGTTTTCCTTCTCATCAAATCCGTAGGGATCAAGCGCCCGGTATTTATCATAATGGTCAAAATGGGTCAACCCGTTTTCCAAGCCGTGCGCGCTGATCACCAACGTAATAAAGCCCTTTCTGTACAGTGGCTGCGGCGAATCGATTCCATAGCCCCAGTAAACGACCCAAAGCGGATATTTTTTATCGTCGTTCGGCATGGTCAGGTAACCGGTCGCGTTTTTGGTGTCGCCCGGCGTGGAAATTTCCATGTCATAGCAAAGGTAGTCCTCGCAGCCGACCGGCGGCTTGCCACCAAAATACGGCTCCTTTTTAACGGCGCGCGTGTCGTGGTTTGCAACCAGCGTTTCAATTTCGCCCCAAAATTCATCGTAATCCGCCGGTATCTCACTGCAATACGGAATTTTTTCAATCTCCGCACCGGCGCCGGCCTCCAACACGTCAAAATCGGCAAGCTCCTGATTATCCTCATTATACGCGCGGCAGATCAGGTGAACATAGCCGGGACGATCCAGCGTGGTTTCCACCGTAAAGGGGCATTTTGCACTGCCGCGGCTCTTTTTGCCGTCGTCGCCCTCCAGCGTCCAGCGCACATATTTCATCTCCGTATCCATGCAGTTTTCGCGCGCAGAAACATGAAATCGAATCTTCTCGCCGCAGTGATACCCGATCGGTGATTGATCGGTCTCCACTTTAAAATATTTGGACATTTTTGTTTTCTCCCTTCAAAAAGCGCCCCTCAAAAATGCTTTATGAAAAGCCGATTTTTTAAGAACCCTTTTATAAAACCCTCGGTTTTTTCTTATTTTAGCACAAGCACCCGCCGTTTTCAAGCACAATTTATAAAATGCTTTAAATAAAAGCGCCATGCGTCGAATCCCTTTCCTCTTTTGCATATTTTTTGGAATTTTGGCCGAATGATTGACGGCGCACCGCGGCCGTGTTATCATATTTACAGTAAGATATTCCGCATTTAAGGAGAACGCCATGAAGCATCTTTTCAAAACAATTTTTCCGGTCGTCATCGCCGCCGCAGTGGTGCTGACGCTTAGCGGCTGTCGGTCAAAGCAAGGCGGCACCTTCGAAAAAACCAAGTGGGGCATGAACGCCGTCGAAGTCAATAATTCCACAAAAAGGACGCTTATCACAAACAGCGATGGCAGCATCAAAGCCGAAGACCCCGGCACGGTCGATCTTATTCCCGAAAACGAAGGCACCGCCGGCACCATCGTTTATTATTTCGATACCTCCGGCGGCCTCAGCCAGGTCACCGTCACCGCCGCGCCGAAAGCCGGCAGCGACACCGAAAAGCTGGCCGATTCTGTTAAAAAATTTTTGAACGACCGCTTTAAAAAGACTGGCGAAACAGACAAATCGGTGACCACCTGGCAGGTCAAGAGCAGTAAGATCACGCTGTGGCAGCAGTCCGAAAGTATTATGATCTGCTTTGAAAGGGACGATTAGCTCTTTTTTGGGAGGCTTCTGCCCACCGAATAAAAGGAAAAATTTTTTGAACACGCAGCGAAAAACTACAACCAAAGTATGAAAATAAAACTAAAAAATCCGGCGGGATTTTAACTTCCAGGGGAGAGGGAGCTAAAATCTCGCCGGCATCATTTCCGGTACCAAACAGGCGCGCTGATTGTGGGGGACGCACTACAGTCGGAAAACAAACCGGTAAATGCTTTTGTTTTAAAAAAACCGGTATGGGGCGGCTTTTTTAACCGTTAAAAAAACTTTTCTTAGGATGTACGCTTTAAAAACACGCGAATGGGGATCTTTTTCTTTTTACAGTTTTCAATCACAAAACGCGTGCCTCTGGAGCGACCGTCCCAAAAAGCCAATACAAGATCACTGTAATCAATGATCTCGATATTCCGCCTGAGCGGTGCGCCGCGACCGTATTTTTTATAATCCGGCAAAAACTCCTTAATGGGCAAGCCGGAGATATCAGCAAAAGTTTTGGCGCAGCGATCCACGCCAACAGCGCCGCCGGAAACCAGCTCGGTGGTTTCGTCGGGCAAATATTCCGTGAGCGGTACTTTATAAATACCCCTCGAACCAATAACAGCTACTTTCATTTTTCATTCCCCGTCGTGTTATTATATTTCACAAATATTATTATAGCACAACGAAATGAAATGTCAATAGTTTTTACAAAAAATATTTCAAAAATATCAAATTTTTGTCGAACACAAAAGTCTGACGAATAAAGAAGCAGGAAATCCGTTGTTTTAAACCGCCGAATCCGTTAATGAAATAAGGGAATTTTGCTTCTCAAAAAAAAAAAAGCCGTTCCAAAAATGGAACGGCTGAATTTATATTGTTTTTGAACACACCTTCAAAACCGAACAAAGAAGTGAAAGAGAAGAGAAACGCGAAAAGGTTAAGCCCTCGGTCAATTAGTACTGCCTAGCTGAATGCCTC
>CADAVL010000008.1:13997-42975 GCA_902791335.1 Oscillospiraceae bacterium | reverse complement strand
GCGATACCATTCGTGTTTCTCTGACCGACGCGCCGGTGGAGGAAGTGAAAGCCGGCATTGATCTTTTGCGTGCGGTGGGCAAACGGACGGGCGGCGTTCGGTTTGTTTCCTGTCCCACCTGCGGCAGGACCAAAATTGATCTGATCTCGCTCAGCTGTCGCGCAGAGGAGCTTTTGAAGGACTGCAAAAAGGATATCACCGTTGCCATTATGGGCTGTGCGGTCAACGGCCCGGGCGAGGCAAGAGAGGCCGATGTCGGCATCGCCGGCGGTGACGGCTGCGGACTGCTGTTTAAAAAGGGTGAGATCATTAAAAAAGTGCCGGAGGAGGAGCTTTTGCCCACGCTTTTAAAAGAGATCGAAAAGATGTAACAAAAATATTCGTGGCACGGCCGTCGGCGCCGATCAAAAAAGCGTGCGGCCGTCGGCGCTGATCAAAAAAGTGTGCGGCCTCAGGTTTACGATTGTTCTTCGGTCGGCAGCGGTTTTTCCGGTGGTTGGGGGCTTGGCCGGTCAACCGGAAAAATACTTTAAAAAAATATTGGCAGTTACTTATAAAAAATATTTGGCTAAAAAAATTTGGGGATTGAAAAAATGACACAAACGCCTTTTGCCGAGCTATTCGGCGGATACATAGCTTTAAAGGACGCCGCGCTTAAAAACGCAACGGTTACGGAATGTAAGATCGACCAGTCCACGCGCGATATGACCGTAGCGCTCGAAGCGGACGCTTACATTAAAAAATCGGTGCTGGACGAGGCCGCGCACGGCCTTCGCGAACAGCTTATGCTGCACACCGTTCATTTTTTGCCGCATTTTCCGGCCGATAAATTCTGTCCGGCCGCCTGTGCGGATATTTCGGACTGCTTAAAAAGTGAGACCTGCCAGTTAAACGGCTTTCTGGAGGGCGCGGGCTATACAGTCGACGGAGAAAAACTGACTGTGACCTTAAAAAACGGCGGCCTCAGCACCATAAAAAAGGTAGATTTTGAAAAGCGCTTTTCGGCTATGGTAAAAGAGCGCTTTTCAAAAGAGGTATCTTTGGCTTTTGACGGCGTGACCGAACGCGAGGAGATTGTGGAGGAATATATCCACATAGAGCCGCCGAAAGCGCCGACACCGCCGGTGATAAGCGCGCCGAAAGCGCCCGCGGCCGCAAAGCCGAATGTCCGGGCGGCAAAAGCGCCGTCATCGCACGCCGCCGCGCCGAGACCTGCGACCCTTGCGCCCATGAAGACCCACGAACCGGGCGAAAAAACGCCCGACGGACTGCCGGTGTATCTTGACACCGCGCGGCTGTTTTACGGCGCGCGGCTCAGCACAAGAGTGCGCCCCTTAATTGACATCCTGCCGCCGGAGGACGACTATGCCGAGGTGGATTTTGTGGGTTGGGGCGAGGTGTTCGGACTGGAATCGCGCGAGATCAATACCAAGCGCGGCCCGCGCGTATCCGTAAAATTCAGCTTCAGCGATTATACCAATTCCATGAACGCCAAAATGTTTTTAAGCCCCGATCAGTTTGAAAACCTCACACCGCTGAAAAACGGCGCGACTTTGGTGGTGAACGGCGTTTATAAATATGATAATTACTTAAAAGAATTTGTAGTGGACGTCAAAAGCCTTGCCGACGTTCAGCGCTATGAGGAAATGGATTCCTGCACGCTCGGTAAGCGCGTGGAGCTGCACTGCCATACCAATATGTCGTCGAAGGACGCGGTGTCCTCGGCCGGAAATATTGTAAAGCAGGCCTTTAAATGGGGACACAAAGCCGTGGCAATTACCGATCACGGCGTGGTGCAGGCTTACCCTGCCGCCGCAAAAGCGGTTAAGGATATTCGCAAGTCCGGCGGCGAATTCAAGGTGATCTACGGCGTGGAGGCGTATTTCGTCAACAATGAGGCGTACGATATCACCGATCAGCCGGCCAAGGCGGTGGCAAAGCACCGTTATCACATGATTATTCTGGTGAAAAACCTCAAAGGTCTTAAAAACCTTTATAAGCTGGTTTCCAGAGCGCATTTGAAAAGCTTTAAGGGCAAACCGCTGACGCTCAAGACCGATCTCGACGAGCTGCGCGAGGGCCTGATCGTGGGCAGCGCGTGCGAAGCCGGCGAGCTTTACCGCGCCATTATTGCCGGCCGCCCCAAAGAGGAGCTTTTGAAAATTGCTTCTTATTATGATTACCTGGAAATTCAGCCGGTGGGCAACAATGAATTTATGGTGCGCGAATCGGTCAAGCCCGACAAGGTGGACAAAAAGACCGGCGCCGTCATTCCGAACACCCTGCGCCACGTCAGAAGTCTTGACGTGATTCGGGATTTCAACCGCACGGTGGTGGCCTTGGCCGACGAGCTTCAAAAGCCGGTCGTTGCAACGGGCGACGTGCATTTTCTGAAAAAAGAGGATTCCATTATCCGTAAAATTTTAATGGCGGGGCAGGGCTTTGAGGACTTTGACCTGCAAGCACCGCTTTATTTGAAAACCACCGATGAAATGCTCTCCGATTTCGATTATTTCGGCGACCGCGCACGGGAATTCGTGATTGATAATCCCCAAAAAATCGCCGATATGATTGACGACGACGTGATCCCGGTGCCGGACGGCAACTATCCGCCGGTTATTGAGGGATCGGATCAGCTGCTGCACGACATCTGCTGGGAAAAAGCCATGGAAATTTACGGTGAAAACGGCGAAATTCCCGAAATTGTTGCAAAGCGACTGGATCGGGAGGTCAGCTCCATTATTAAAAACGGATTTTCCATTATGTATGTAACGGCACAAAAGCTGGTGGCCTACAGCGAAGAACACGGCTATCTGGTCGGCTCGCGTGGTTCGGTCGGCTCCTCCTTTGCCGCCACCATGGCCGGTATTTCGGAGGTAAATCCGCTGCCGCCGCACTATGTTTGCCCCAAATGCCGCCACAGCGAATTCTTTACCGACGGCAGCATCGGCTCCGGCTTTGACCTGCCGGTGAAAAACTGCCCGATCTGCGGCACGGAATATAACCGCGACGGTCACGATATTCCGTTTGAAACCTTCCTGGGCTTTGACGGCGACAAGGTGCCGGATATCGACCTCAATTTCTCCAACGAATTTCAAAACAGCGTGCACCGCTATACCGAAACGCTGTTCGGCTCGGAAAACGTGTTTAAGGCCGGTACGATCTCCACCATTGCAGAAAAGACGGCCTACGGATTTGTAAAGGCTTACTGCGAATTAAAGGGCGTTACCCTAAGCCGTGCCGAAATGAACCGTCTGGCAAGCCTTGTGGAAAAATCCGAGATCAAGGCAACCACCGGTCAGCATCCGGCCGGCATGGTGGTTGTGCCGAGAAATAAGGAAATCTACGATTTCTGCCCGGTACAGCACCCGGCGGACGATGTAAACACCGATATTGTAACCACCCACTTTGATTTTCACTCCATTCACGATACCATTTTAAAACTGGACGAGCTGGGACACGTTGTGCCGACGACCTATAAATATCTGGAGGAATATTCCGGAATCCCCGTCAGCACGGTTTCTATGTCCGACCCCGATGTATACAGTCTGTTTGTTTCCACCGACGCTTTGGGCGTTACGCCGGAGGATATCGACTCGAAAAACGGCACGTTCTGCCTGCCGGAATGCGGTACAAAATTCGTGCGTGAAATGCTTTTGGACGCAAGACCCAAAAACTTTTCCGACCTTTTGCAGATCTCCGGTCTTTCCCATGGCACCGACGTTTGGCTCGGCAACGCCAAAGACCTGATCGACAGCGGCACCTGCACCATTTCCAATGTTATCGGAACGCGTGACAGCATTATGGTCTACCTAATGCACAAGGGTCTGGAACCCAAAATGGCGTTTAAAATCATGGAGATTGTGCGTAAGGGCAACGCCAAAAAACTGCTCACCGAGGAGCATTTTAACGCCATGCGCGAGCATGATGTGCCCGAATGGTACATCGACTCGTGTATGAAGATCAAATATATGTTCCCGAAAGCCCACGCCGCGGCTTATATGATCTCCGCACTGCGCCTGGCGTGGTACAAGGTGCACCGTCCGCTGGAGTTTTACTGCGCTTATTTCACGGCGCGCCCCGAGGACGTGGACGTGGAAACCTTAATGAAAGGCCGCGACGGTGTACGCGCCATGATGCGCGAGATCAAGGCCAAGGGCAAGGAGGCCTCCGCCAAGGAAACGGCGGTTTATAATAACCTCCTCATTTTCAATGAGATGATGGCGCGCGGCATTCAGGTGCTGCCGGTGGATCTTCGGCATTCTCACGGCAATAAATATCTGCCCGAGGACGGCAAAATGCGGTTGCCGTTCGGCGCGCTGCCGGGTGTGGGCACCAACGCTGCTATGGCGCTTTATGAAGCGGCAAAGCGCGGCGACTTTATTTCAAAAGAGGAATTCCAGATCTCGGCCGGTGTTTCCAAAGCCGTGATCGAAACGCTCAATAAGGTGGGCGCTTTGGACGAACTGCCCGACACAAACCAGATGACGCTGTTTTAACGCGTCAAGCTCTGTGTACCGCTCGGTTTCGCCCAAATATCAATTTTAATAAAAGAAAGGCGATCTTCACCTTGTACGCTACCTATTTTAAACCGTTTCCAACGCTTACAACGCCGCGGCTGATCTTAAGAAAGGTTCAGAAAAAGGATCTTGACGATATTTATGAATACTGCCGCCTGCCCTCCTCGTGCAAATATGCCCAGTGGCAGCCGCACGAGGATCGCGGTGTGACAAAGCAATACCTTGCGTGGCTTTTCAGTGCCATGCGGCACGGAGCCTATTTTACCTGGGTCATTGAGCTCAGAGAAACCGGTAGGGTGATCGGCACCTGCAGCTTTGTGAATATGGACGAGGAATACAAAATCGCGGAGATCGGTTACGGGATCGGCAAGCGCTTTTGGGGCAACGGCTACGCCACCGAGGCGGTGCGCGCTGTGATGGACTATGGTTTTACGCGCGTGGGACTTTTGAAGGTGAACGCAAGAATCATGCGCGAAAATCTTTCTTCGGTTCGTTTGGCCGGCCGCGTAGGAATGTCCTGCGAGGGCATTCAGCGCAAGGGGGTCTATGCCAAAAAACAGGCGCACGACCTTTATTTATTCGGTATTACCGACGAGGATTATAAGCAGCTTTTGGCGGAGGAGGAAAAGACGGATCGCGCAAAGAATGCGGCCGGGCCCCACGATGCGACAGCAAAGGCCAAAAGCGTCGAGGCCGCGGAAAGCACCAAAACTGCGGAAAATGCCGAAACCGCAGAAAACGTCGCAATCGCAAAGGTCACCGAAACTGCCCGAAGTGCCGAAAATGTTGAGAAAGCCGCCACGGTTGAAGACAACGGCACTGCCCAAAAATCCGACGAGGTGAAAACGACCGAAAAGGCTGAGATCACCGAAAAGGCTGCCGAAACGGAAAAGATTAAAAATACCGAAAATGCCAAAAGTGACAAAAGCGCCCCCGCGGCCGAAAACACCGAAACAGTCCAAAGCACGGCGGCCAAAGAAACGATCGAAGCCGCAAGAAACACCGGGATTGTCGAAAACGGCGAGGCGGCCGGGAATACCAAGACTGCAAAAAAATGCTGAGATTGCCGAAAATGTCGGAGCCGCAAAAAGGATTTCCCGACCGAACGGCCAAGAAACTGCTGAAGAAAAGGAAGAAAGTGCCGAATGAATAAAATCGAGAGCTTTAAGATCAATCACAATATATTGGAACCGGGGCTTTACACCAGCCGGATCGACGGCGATATTACCACCTACGATATCCGCATGAAGAAGCCGAACGGCGGAAATTATCTTGAGAACGCTGCCATGCACACAATTGAGCATTTGTTTGCTACGTTTGCGAGAAATTCAGAGGAAAAGGATGAGGTGATCTATTTCGGCCCGATGGGCTGCCGCACCGGTTTTTATTTTCTGGTGCGAAATATTGACCCTCAAAGAGTCATTGAGCTGGTTTACAGCGCGTTTGCGTTTATTGCCGATTACGAGGGCGAGATCCCCGGCGTTTCAGCGATTGAATGCGGCAATTACCTGGAACACGATCTTTCCGGCGCAAAAGCCGAAGCGCGCGCAATGCTGCCGGTTCTGAAAGATTACAAAATCTCCCAATTAACTTATAAGATATAGCAAAACTAAAAAATTCTTTTGGTTTGTATTTGTGCAAAGGTTACAAAGATTGCGACTTTTTCAAAAAAAGTGTTGCAATTTTGTAACCTTTTTCGTATAATTAATTACGTTGATTACAATTTGTAACCAAATGTAAGGGTCGGTCGGGCGTTTTCCCGATGGTTCTCTGCCACGCGGACTTTGCCGCCGTGGGAGGAGCGATCAAAACAAAAAATCCGCCGAAACACGGCAGAAAGAACCGACCGCACAAAAACTGAAAGGAATGATTTTGATGATAAAGACAATGTTCGGTGCCTGTCGCCGCGCAGCGTCCGGCATCAAAAACAGAATATTTTCAAAATCTCAAAAACCGTTTTTCAAAAAGTTCAGCGTAAAAACCATGGTGATCGCGCCCTGCGCCTTTACTGTGACCGTGGTGCTGATCATGGCGCTGACTTTTAATATCAGCTATGCGTTTGCCGTTACCGTTGACGGCGAAACCATTGGCTATGTATCTTCGGAGAAGGTTTACACCGATGCTTTAGAAGAAATTTCGGAAAAACTGGACGACTCGGTTCAGTCAAAGCTTTCTTCGGTGGACGTTCGGGAGGAAGTCACCGCCGGCGTTACCGATATTTTGGACGAAAAGGATCTGAAAAAAGCGCTGGTGGACAACATGGAAGACGTCAGCCGCCTTTACGGTCTGTTCCGCAACGAGGAGCTGTTTGCCGTTTGCCGCACGCGCGAGGAGATTAAAAACAGTCTTGAAACTTATCTTGAACATTTCGGCTTAGGGCTTGAAAACCACGATTTTGTGGATACCTTTACCGTGAAAGAGGGCCTTTACTCCGAGCGTTCGGTGATGACCGGCGCCGCTCTTTACGATACGTTAACGAAATGTCAGCCCGAAATCGGCGGTTATCGCATTGAAACCACCGAAGAAACGATTCCTTATAAAACCAAAACCGTGGAAAGCGATAAATATTTAAAGGGTGAAAAGGTGGTAACCTACGCTGGCAAAAACGGCGTTCGCGAAATTACAAACAAGGTTTTTTATGCTGGCGACGCGGTTTACAAAACCGTGAAGCTCAGCGAAACCGTAAAGAAGAAAGCAATCTATAAAGTTATCACGGTTGGCACGGGCACGGCGACCGACTCCTTTAAAATGTCGTTTCCGTTGAAAAAAAGCGACGGCTATACGCTCGGCTCGCTGTACGGCGAGGGTCGCGGCGGATATAATCACCACGGCATTGATATTTTGGCCGACTACGGCGTAAATGTTTACGCGGCTGCCGGCGGCAAGGTCATTGAGGCCGGCTATTCCTCCTTTGGCTGGGGCAATACCGTGCTGATCGAGCACGCAAACGGACTGAAAACCCGCTATGCACACTGCAGCGCTTTGAATGTTTCGGTCGGCGATACCGTGAGCCGCGGTGAAAAGATCGGCGAAGTGGGTTCCACCGGCGATTCGGACGGCAACCATTGCCATTTTGAGGTCTATAAAAACGGTTCGCGCGTGGATCCGATGATCTATCTTAAATAAAGCGCCGAAAAAGCGTTGAAAATAAGGAACACCGGGTTTTGCGCGGTTCGTCCTTTTTTGGGGGGCGGAGAGCAAAGGCACAAAACCGAGTGAACAAAATCAAAACCGCCGCCAAATTCAGAACAAAAAGAACAAAAAAGAATATCCGCTCAAAATCCTTAAAAAGTCGCACTTTGCGGCCGGTGGGTTTTTGAGCGGATTTTTCGTGCGTTTTTTGAGGGAGGGCAAAAGCGAGAAGAGTTTTTTAAAAACCGGCAGTGCCAAGCGCAGTTTTGCGGCAGAGGGGCGGATTTAGAAGACCGCAGTGCCGAGGGTCGCGGCCGCGCCCGAAAGCGCCCTACAAGGGCGCTTTCGGGCAAAGTCCCTTTCGTGAAAAAAACCGATAAAATGCGCCGAATGCTTCGCCGAAAGGGACGTTTGCCTTTTTAAAACGGCGTTTTAAAAAGGCGCGGCCGCGCGTGGGTGCCGGAGGGGGTGGACTTTTTTCAAGTTGTAGCGGATCAAAGCGCCGCTGTTGGGTGGATTTCTTTTGAAGGCGGCTTCGGAATGGCCTTGATCGGTCGGGTTTTCTTTGGCGGTCGGTCTCTTTTGAGAGGTTGTAAGCGCTCAGCATCGTGCAAAATACCGTTTGCACCTTAAAAATCGGTATTCGGCAGTTTTTCGCGTCCGCACTTTCAAAAGCAGTGCCGGACAGGCTTTCGCGCCCGCGCCGACTGCGCCCAGTCGGGGCGCAGTCGGCAAAGTCCCTTTTTCTTAGGAGTTGATTTCAAAAGTTCGCGGAGCAGCAGAAAAAGGGACTTTGCGTCGAGCAACAGCAGCGGCTGTCGCTCGACGCGCGGGCGCACACTGCCGCTTCTTCATCTTCGCAAGAGCGATTGCACCGTGGGGGAAAGCGCCCGCGCTTGTTTTAAAACGTTCAGCGAATATAAAAGCTGCCGTTTTAAAGAAAGTTTTCTGTATTTGCGGCAATTGAGGCGGAAAATGTCGGTCTGAGCTTTCCAAAAAATCCGGTACGATCGGCCGGACTTTTTGAACTTTTTAACAATTTTCCCGTGATTTTATAAAAAAAGGCTTGACTATTGACAAAATAGCGTATATACTTGTAGAATACACTAAGTATGGGTTAATCTGCGATAATATGCGATTTGTCACGGTAACAGACAAAATGCAGGGGGGCTTTTCTTTAGAAAATGCCTTTATTGTCGGCAGGTTCTTTCGTTCATCAATAAAGGAGTGATCAATGTTTATGGCGTCTACGGTAGAAGTTAAGCCGGTTAAGCTTGGAAACAATGAGAGAAAGACCTTCTCAAAGATCAATGAGGTTATCAAAATGCCGAACCTTATTGAAATTCAGAAGGATTCTTACAGCTGGTTCCTTGAAACCGGACTTAAAGAGGTTTTCCGTGATATGTCCTCCATACAGGATTACACCGGAAACCTCGTTCTGAATTTCTGCGGTTATCGTCTTGACGACAAGCCAAAGTACACTGTGAGGGAGTGCAAGGAGAGAGATACTACCTATGCGGCTCCGCTTCGTGTCCGCGCGCAGCTTCTGAATAAGGAAACCGGCGAGATCAAGGAAAACGAGGTCTTTATGGGAGATTTTCCGTTAATGACCGAGTCCGGCACCTTTGTGATCAATGGCGCGGAACGTGTTGTTGTTTCTCAGCTGGTTCGTTCTCCGGGCGTTTATTACGATCTGGATATTGACAAAACCGGTAAAAAGCTTTATAACACCACGGTGATTCCGAACCGCGGTGCCTGGCTTGAGTATGCCACGGAGCAGTCCGATAACTTTATTGTACGCATTGATAAAAACCGCAAACTCCCGATCACTACCTTTATCCGTGCGCTTGATTTTGCGTGCGAAAAATTCCACATGGGCTTTTCCACAAAGACCAATCAGGATATTTATAATCTGTTGGGTGATGATCTGCGCTTGACGGTAACACTCGAAAAGGACAGCGTTACCACTGTTGAAGACGCACTCATTGAAATTTACAGAAAGCTGCGCCCCGGCGAGCCTGCCACGGTGGACGGCGCGCTGAGCCATCTGCAAAATCTTCTGTTCGACGAGCGGCATTACGATCTTTCAAAGGTCGGCCGTTACAAATACAATAAAAAGCTGTCGGCGGTGCGCCGCATTATCGGCAAGACCTTACATGAGCCGGTCGTTTCGGCAACCACCGGCGAGATTCTGGCTGAGGCCGGCGAACGCGTCACCAAGGAAATGGCGCTCCGCTTTGAAAAAGAGGGTGTTTCCTCCTTCATGGTGAGCGTGATCGACCTTGAGGGCAAGGAGCACACCGTCAAGGTGCTTTCCAACGGCATGGTGGACCTGAAAGACCACGTTTCCGAGGCCGTTTTTGAAGCCACCAAGGACATTATTTACGATAAAGTTTCCTTCCGTGTATTGCAGTTTTTAAAAGAATGCTGCGATAACGACGAGGATCTCATCGAAGCTATTCGCATCAATATGGCACCGACTACCGAGCCGGACAATGAGCTGGTTTCCCGTGGTCTGCTGATTTCAAACTATGTCACGCCCGACGATATTTTTGCGTCGGTCAGCTATCTGATCGGCCTCAATTACGAGGGCGTCGGCACTACCGACGATATTGACCACCTCGGCAACCGTCGTATTCGCTGCGTGGGCGAGCTTTTACAGAACCAGTTCCGTATCGGTTTCTCCAGAATGGAGCGCGTGATTCGCGAAAAAATGACCCTGCAATCTCAGGATCTTGACACCATGACCCCACAGTCCCTGATCAATAACCGTCCTGTTACCGCGGCGATCAAGGAATTCTTCGGTTCTTCACCGCTGTCGCAGTTCATGGATCAGACCAACCCCCTGTCCGAGCTGACGCACAAACGCCGTCTTTCCGCTTTGGGCCCCGGCGGTCTTTCCAGAGATCGTGCCGGCTTCGAAGTTCGTGACGTTCACTATAGCCACTACGGCCGTATGTGCCCGATTGAAACACCGGAAGGTCCGAACATCGGTTTGATCTCTTATCTTGCAACCTATGCAAAGATCAATAAATACGGATTTATCGAAGCACCGTTCCGCAAGGTGGACAAAGCCACCGGCCGCGTGCTGGACGAAGTGGAATATATGACGGCGGACACCGAGGACGAATACGTTGTCGCCCAGGCGAACGAACCGCTCGACAGTGAGGGCCATTTTGTACACGCCAAGGTCAACGCCCGTCACCGCGACAATTTCCTGGAAATTGAAAACTCCAAAGTGGATTACATGGACGTTTCGCCGAAAATGGTGGTCTCGGTGGCCACGGCCATGATTCCGTTCCTTGAAAACGACGATACCAACCGTGCGCTGATGGGTTCAAACATGCAGAAGCAGGCTGTGCCGCTTTTGAAGACCGAGAACCCGATCGTCGGCACCGGTATGGAATATCAGGCGGCGGTGGATTCCGGCGTTGTGGTATTGGCAAAGGAAGACGGCACCGTTTCGAGAGTATCGGCCGATAAGATCACCATTCGTCAGGACAACGGCGAAATTATGGACTATCAGCTTATTAAATTCATGCGCTCCAACCACGGCACCTGTATCAATCAGCGCCCGGTGGTTTCTGTGGGCGAAAAGGTGACAAAGGGTCAGGTCATTGCCGACGGCCCTGCCACCTCAAACGGTGAGATCAGTCTGGGCAAAAACGCGCTCATCGGCTTTATGACCTGGGAGGGTTATAACTACGAGGACGCCGTTTTGATCAACGAAAAGCTGGTCCGTGAAGATATGTACACCTCCGTTCATATTGAAGAATATGAATTGGAAGCGCGCGACACCAAATTAGGACCGGAGGAGATCACCCGCGATATTCCGAACGTCGGTGACGACGCACTGAAAGACCTCGATGAAAGAGGTATTATCCGTGTGGGCGCCGAGGTTCGTGCCGGTGATATTTTGGTTGGTAAGGTCACCCCAAAGGGCGAAACCGAGCTGACCGCCGAGGAGCGCTTACTGCGCGCCATCTTCGGTGAAAAGGCCAGAGAAGTGCGCGACACCTCTTTGCGTGTGCCGCACGGCGAATACGGTACCATTGTGGACGTCCAGGTGTTCGACCGCGACAATTCCTCCGAGCTGAACCCCGGCGTGAACTTAGTGGTTCGCTGCTATATCGCTCAGAAGAGAAAAATCTCTGTGGGTGATAAAATGGCCGGACGTCACGGTAATAAGGGTGTTGTTTCAAGAATTCTCAAGAGCGAGGATATGCCGTTCCTGCCGGACGGCACGCCGCTGGACATCGTGCTGAACCCGTTGGGCGTTCCGTCCCGTATGAATATCGGTCAGGTTTTGGAAGTGCACCTTGGCTTTGCCGCAAAGGCGCTCGGCTGGAAGGTCTGCACGCCGGTATTTGACGGCGCGCACGAAAGCGATATTTGCGCCTGCTTTGAAAAGGCTGAAGCCTATACAAAGAGCGACGAATATCCCGATAAAAACACTGCAAAAATAGATTTCTCACATATCCCCATGAATGAGGATGCCAAGACCCAGCTGTACGACGGCCGTACGGGTATGCCGTTCGACAATAAGGTCACTGTGGGCTATATGTATTATCTCAAACTGCATCACCTGGTTGACGATAAGATCCACGCCCGTTCCACCGGTCCTTACTCTCTGGTTACGCAGCAACCGCTCGGCGGTAAAGCCCAGTTCGGCGGCCAGCGTTTCGGTGAAATGGAAGTTTGGGCACTGGAGGCTTACGGCGCGGCTTACACCCTGCAGGAAATTCTCACGGTGAAGTCGGACGATGTGGTCGGCCGTGTGAAGACCTATGAATCCATTGTAAAGGGCTTGAATGTACCGAAGGCCGGCGTTCCGGAATCCTTCAAGGTGCTGATCAAGGAGCTTCAGTCCCTTTCGCTCGATGTCAAAGTACTGGATGCCGAGGATAACGAGCTGGATCTCAGACAGACCTACGATGATGACGACGATATGGGTCTTGCACCCGCACCTGCCGACGATGACTCCATGGAGATTGAAAACGTGGCAGAGGACGGCAGCTTTGAGGGCTTTGGTTATGAGGACGAAAACGGCGAGGCCATTGTGGACGAAACCGCCGGCGACGAACTCGACTTTGAAGATTAATAAGAAGGAGAAGATACAACATGGAAGGCATTGAATTCAATAAAATCCAAATCGGACTGGCTTCTCCTGAACAGATCCGCAGTTGGTCGCACGGCGAGGTCAAAAAGCCGGAAACGATCAACTACAGAACCCTGAAGCCGGAACGGGACGGTCTTTTCTGCGAAAGGATTTTCGGACCGACAAAGGACTGGGAGTGCCACTGCGGTAAATATAAAAGAATTCGCTACAAGGGCAAGATCTGCGACCGCTGCGGCGTAGAAGTCACCCGTTCAAAGGTGCGCCGCGAGCGTATGGGCAGCATTGAGCTGGCCGCGCCGGTTTCCCACATCTGGTATTTCAAAACCATTCCGTCTAGAATGGGTCTGGTATTGGATATTACCCCTAAAAATCTCGAACAGGTGCTGTATTTCTCACAGTACATTGTGATTGATCCCGGCACCGTGCCGGAAATTCAGAAAAAACAGCTTTTGACCGAGACCCAGTACCGCGAACTGCGCGAAAAGTACGATGATGAATTCGACGCCGGTATGGGCGCGGAATCCATTAAAAAGCTGTTGGAAGAAATCGACCTTGACAAGGTCTGCAAAGAATTGAAGGAAGAGCTCACCACCGCCACCGGCCAAAAGCGCGCCCGCGCGATTAAGCGCCTGGAGGTTTTGGAGGCGTTCCGTCATTCCGGCAACCGTCCGGAGTGGATGATTATGGACGTTCTGCCGGTCATTCCGCCGGATCTTCGCCCGATGGTTCAGCTCGACGGCGGCCGTTTTGCCACCAGCGATTTAAACGACCTTTACCGTCGCGTAATCAACCGTAACAACCGTTTAAAAAGACTTTTGGAGCTTGGCGCACCGGATATTATCGTCCGCAACGAAAAGAGAATGCTTCAGGAGGCGGTGGATGCCCTCATTGACAACGGCCGCCGCGGAAAGCCGGTCACCGGCCCCAACAACCGTCCGTTGAAATCTCTTTCTGATATGTTAAAGGGCAAACAGGGTCGTTTCCGTCAGAACCTGCTCGGTAAACGTGTGGACTATTCCGGCCGTTCGGTTATCGTTGTCGGCCCTGAGCTTAAAATGTATCAGTGCGGCGTGCCGAAGGAAATGGCTTTGGAGCTTTTCAAGCCCTTTGTAATGAAGCGCTTGGTAGAGATCAACGCCGTCGGCAACATCAAATCCGCCCGTAAGATGGTGGAGCGCGCTTCCGACGAAGTCTGGGACGCACTCGAAACCGTGATCAAGGAGCATCCGGTGCTTTTGAACCGTGCACCGACGCTGCACAGACTTGGTATCCAGGCCTTTGAGCCGGTGCTGGTTGAGGGTCGCGCATTAAAGCTGCACCCGCTCGTGTGTACCGCTTACAACGCCGACTTCGACGGCGACCAGATGGCGGTTCACGTACCGCTCTCCGCTGAAGCTCAGGCAGAGGCACGTTTCCTTATGCTGGCCGCAAACAACCTGTTAAAACCGTCCGACGGCAAACCGGTCTGCGTGCCTACACAGGATATGGTTCTCGGCTCTTACTATCTTACCCTGATCAAGCACGACGAGCCGGGCGAGGGCAAGGTATTCCGCGATAAAAACGAAGCCATTATGGCTTATAACGACGGCGTTGTGGGCCTGCATTCTCCCATTAAGGTTCGCATGACCGGCAAGGATGCAAACGGCCGCGACATCAGCCGTTTGGTGGATGCCACCGTTGGTTTCTTAATCTTTAACGGATCCATTCCGCAGGATCTCGGCTATATCGACCGTACCGTAGAGGGTCACGAGCTGGATCTTGAGATCGCACCGTATAAAATTGCTGCCGACGGTACGCCGATAGCCAACAAGGTTGGCAAAAAAGAGCTTGGAAAGATCGTTGAAAAGTGCATCGATGTGCACGGCACCAGCGAATCCTCCATAGTTCTTGACAAGATCAAGGCAACCGGATTTAAGTATTCCACCAAGGGCGCCATCACCGTTGCGGTCTGCGACGCAGTGATTCCGCCGAAAAAGGCCGAGATCATTCAAGATGCTGAGCAGGGCATTGAAGAAGTCGCCCAGCAGTACGATTACGGTTATATTTCCAACAACGAGCGCTTAGCACAGGTTATTCACATCTGGAACAAGGCGACCGAGGACATTGCCGACGCACTGAAAGACAATTTGGACGAATTCAACCCGATCTATATGATGGCCGATTCCGGCGCCCGTGGTTCCATGAACCAGATCCGTCAGCTGGCCGGTATGCGTGGACTGATCTCCAACACCTCCGGTCAGGTTATCGAGGTTCCGATTCGTGCAAACTACCGTGAAGGATTGAATGTTTTAGAGTACTTCATTTCTTCCCGTGGTGCCCGTAAAGGCTTGGCCGATACCGCTTTGCGTACGGCCGACTCCGGTTACCTCACCCGTCGTCTGGTGGACGTTTCTCAGGACGTGATCATTCGCGAGGACGACTGCGGTACAACCGAGGGCCTTTTGGTCGGCGACATTTGCGAGAGCAATACCGTCATCGAACCGCTCCGCGAGCGCTTAGAGGGTCGTTTCCTTTTGAACGACTTTGTAAAAGCCGACGGTACTGTGGTTTGGTATGCCGATGAACAAAAGGACGAAAACGGCGAGAAGCTTCAAAACAGCGGTCTGATCTCCAAAACCGGCGCTGAAAAGATTGCCGCCGCGATGGAGGCAGAAGGTCTTAAAGAGATCGAAATCCGCTCCATTCTTACCTGCCGCTCCCGTCACGGCGTTTGCCGCAAGTGCTACGGCTCGAACCTTGCAACCAACAAACCGGTTACCATTGGCGAGGCCGTCGGTATCATTGCCGCACAGTCCATCGGTGAACCCGGTACACAGCTTACCATGAGAACCTTCCACACCGGCGGTATTGCCAATGCGGAGGATATCACACAGGGTCTGCCCCGTGTTGAGGAGCTGTTTGAAGCCCGCCGCCCGAAGCGCGCCGGTATCATCTGCGAAATTTCCGGTACGGTTCGTTTGGGCGAGGAAAAGAAAAACACCGTTGTGTTTGTGACCGACGATGAGAATAAAGACGAACGCAAATATGTAATTCCTTATGACTACCACCTGCGCTCCGGCATTCAGGAGGGTATGCACATTGAAAAAGGCGAGGCCATTACCGAAGGCTCCAAATATCCGCAGGATATTCTGGCAGTTATGGGTCCCGACGCTGTGCAGGAATACATTATTGCAGAGATCCAAAGCGCTTACCGTTTGCAGGGTGTTGATATCAATGATAAGCACATTGAGGTCATCGTCCGCCAGATGATGCGCAAGGTTCGCATTATTGACAACGGCAGCACCAAGCTTCTGCCCGGCGCTATGGTGGATCGCGGCGAGGTTTACGCTCAGAACGACGAGCTGGCCGCAAGAATCGAAGCCGGCGAGACCGAGCTTTCGCTTGCCACTTATGAGCCGACGCTCCTCGGTATCACCAAAGCGTCGCTGGCAACCGAATCCTTCCTGTCGGCAGCCTCCTTCCAGGAGACCACCCGTGTGCTGACCGACGCCGCCATTCACGGTAAGGTCGATCCGCTGTTCGGTCTGAAAGAAAATGTTATCATCGGTAAGCTGGTTCCGGCCGGTACCGGTCTGAACGGCTACAACGACACCGACGAGGAACCCGAAGCCGCCGACGAAGGCGTTTCGGACGTGGTTCTTCCCGATTTTTCCGATGAAGCAGCCGACAGTCTTCCCACGGAATAATCCAATTTGAATTTGCGGCAGCTGCAGGGCGGAAAGAAACTTCTGCCCTGCACATTGCCGAAGAACTGCCTTGTCAACGTGCATATTTTCGGTGATATTGGGAAAATTTTACCTGTATGGCGGAATTTGCTTGACAAGCTCATACTTTCTGTGCTAAAATTCATAGATGTGTGATAGTTTCATGCTTTTCAGGCCGTGGGGGCAGTGCGCCCTTCGGCATGAATATAAAAAAACTTTGTGTGAGGAGGTGTAATATGCCAACCTTTAACCAGTTAGTTCGTAACGGACGCGCGACTCTCGAAAAGAAAGCAAAGGCGCCGGCACTGCTCAAGGGCTTCAACTCTATGAAACAGCGTCAGACCGATGTTTCTTCTCCGCAGAAGCGTGGTGTTTGTACCGCGGTGAAAACTTCCACCCCGAAAAAGCCGAACTCTGCACTTCGTAAAATTGCCAGAGTACGTCTTTCCAACGGTATTGAAGTTTCTGCTTATATCCCCGGTATCGGACACAATCTCCAGGAACACAGCGTTGTTCTGATCCGTGGCGGCCGTGTTAAGGATCTGCCTGGTGTGCGTTATCACATCGTGCGCGGAACTCTTGATACCCAGGGCGTTGCCAACAGAATGCAGGCTCGTTCCAAATACGGCGCAAAGCGCCCGAAGGCCAGTGCAGCCAAATAATTTTTGCACAAACACAGTATATTCCTGAATTGACAATTCTCTACTGCAAACACAAGCAGTGGCGGTTTTAAAATAGATACGCCTTTCTGCTTGGTGCCACGGGAAATTTGTCGCTCGAGTACCTATGATATCATTAATGTGAAGGAGGGAAGTGAAGTGCCAAGAAGAGGCTTTATTGCAAAACGTGACGTTTTGCCGGATCCGGTATATAATTCTAAAATTGTTACCCGTTTGATCAATAATGTTATGCTTGACGGTAAGAAGGGTGTTGCCCAGAAGATCGTTTACGGTGCTTTCGACATCATCAAAGAAAAGACAGGTAAAGAGCCGCTGGAGGTTTTTGAACAGGCCATGGAAAACATCATGCCTCAGTTAGAGGTTAAGGCTGTTCGTAAAGGCGGTGCAACCTATCAGGTTCCTTTCGAGGTTCGCCCCGAAAGAAAGCAAACATTGGGTCTGCGTTGGTTAACAACCTACAGCCGCGCCCGCTCTGAACAAACCATGAAAGAGCGTCTGGCAGGCGAAATTCTGGATGCGATCAACGGCATGGGTGGCGCTGCGAAGAAGCGCGAGGATACCCATAAAATGGCCGAAGCCAACCGGGCATTCGCTCATTACAGATGGTAATTCCATCATAACATTTTTTAAAGTTTATTTTAGGAGGACATTATGCCTAGAAAAGTTCCGCTCGAACTTACAAGAAATATTGGTATTATGGCCCACATCGACGCAGGTAAAACCACCACCACCGAGCGTATTCTTTATTACACCGGTGTTAACCATAAGATCGGCGAGACCCACGACGGTACCGCCACTATGGACTGGATGGAGCAGGAGCAGGAGAGAGGTATTACCATCACTTCCGCTGCTACAACCTGTTTTTGGAAGAACCATCGTATCAATATTATCGACACTCCCGGACACGTGGACTTCACCGTTGAAGTTCAGCGTTCCTTAAGAGTTCTCGACGGCTCTGTTACCGTTCTCTGTGCAAAAGGCGGTGTTGAACCGCAGTCTGAAACCGTTTGGAGACAGGCCGACGAGTACAACGTGCCCCGTATGATCTATGTAAACAAAATGGATATTATGGGCGCGGACTTTTACCATGTTCTTGATATGGTCAAGGAGCGTTTCCAGTGCAATGCTGTTCCGATCCAGTTACCGATTGGTTCTGAAGACACCTTCAGAGGCATTGTTGACCTGATCAATAACGACGCTGAGGTTTATTATGACGACCTCGGCAAGGACGTTCGCCGTGAGCCCATTCCGGACGATTTGAAGGAATTGGCAGAGAAATACAGAAACGCGCTCATCGAATCTGTTGTGGAACAGGACGAAGAGTTGATGGAGAAGTATTTCGAGGGTGAGGAGCCTTCTGTGGAGCAGATCAAAAAGATCATCCGCAAGGCGACCATCTCCGGCGAAATGGTTCCGATCACCTGCGGTACTTCTTACCGCAACAAGGGCGTTCAGCCGTTGCTTGACGCGATCGTAGACTTTATGCCTGCGCCGACCGACGTTAAGGCAATCCGCGGCACGAACCCCGAGACCGGCGAGGAAGAGGACAGACATTCTTCCGACACTGAGCCGTTCTCTGCACTTGCATTTAAAATTGCCACCGACCCGTTCGTTGGTAAGATCTGCTTCTTCCGTGTTTATTCCGGTAAGGTTGACGCCGGTTCCACCGTGTACAACTCTGTAAAGGATAACCGCGAAAGAATCGGACGTATTCTGCAGATGCACGCAAACCACAGAGAAGACATTGAAACCTGCTATGCCGGTGACATTGCCGCTGCGGTTGGCCTGAAAAATACCACAACCGGTGACACGCTCTGCGACGAGAAAAATCCGGTTATCTTAGAGTCCATGCACTTCCCGGATCCGGTTATTCGTGTTGCTATTGAACCGAAGACCAAGGCCGGCCAGGAGAAAATGGGCCTTGCACTTTCCAAGCTTGCGGAAGAAGATCCTACCTTTAAGTGCTACACAGACGAGGAAACCGGTCAGACCATCATCGCCGGTATGGGTGAGCTTCACCTGGAGATCATCGTTGACCGTCTGCTTCGTGAATTCAAGGTAGAGGCCAATGTCGGTAAGCCGCAGGTTGCTTACAAAGAAACCATTCGCAAGAGTGCCGATGTTGACGAGAAATACGCCCGTCAGTCCGGTGGTAAGGGTCAGTACGGTCACGTTAAGATCAAAATTGAGCCGAACGAAACCGGTAAGGGCTACGAATTCATCAACAACATCGTCGGCGGTGCCATTCCGAAGGAATACATTCCCGCCGTTGACGCCGGTATCCGCGGCGCCATGCAGTCCGGTGTTTTGGCCGGTTATCCGGTGGTTGACACCAAGGTTACTCTGTATGACGGTTCTTATCACGAGGTTGACTCCTCTGAAATGGCGTTTAAGATTGCCGGTTCTATGGCATTCAAGAGCGCTTGCCGCAAGGCAGATCCGGTAATCCAGGAGCCGATCATGAAGGTTACGGTTATTGTTCCTGAAGAATACATGGGCGACGTTATCGGCGATCTGAACGCTCGTCGCGGCGAGATCCAGGGCTTTGAGGACAGAACCGGTGCGAAACAGATCAATGCTCGCGTTCCGCTGAGCGATATGTTCGGTTACGCTACCGACCTGCGTTCCAAAACTCAGGGTCGCGGCCAGTATGTCATGGAGCCGGACGGCTACAAAGAGGTTCCGAAGAGCATCGCTGAAAAGATTATTGCTTCCAGAACCAAGCACGACTAATAATATGCAAAAAAGGCTTGCATTTTAACAAAGAATTTGTTAAAATGCAAGTAGGCATATCGAAATTTTTGCCCAGCATTATTATATTTCTTAATTTAAGGAGGAAATTCCAATGGCAAAAGAAAAATTTAACAGAAGCAAGCCGCACGTTAACATTGGTACAATTGGCCACGTTGACCACGGCAAGACTACCCTTACCGCAGCTATCACAAAGGTTCTTTCTTTCTCCGGTAAAGCTCAGTACGAAGCTTACGATATGATTGATAAGGCTCCGGAAGAGAGAGAGCGTGGTATTACAATCAACACCGCTCACGTTGAGTACGAAACCGACAAGCGTCACTACGCTCACGTTGACTGCCCCGGACATGCTGACTATATCAAAAACATGATTACCGGCGCTGCTCAGATGGACGGCGCTATCCTCGTTATCGCTGCTACCGACGGCCCGATGGCTCAGACCAAGGAGCACTTGCTGCTTGCCCGTCAGGTTGGCGTGCCTTACATTGTTGTATTCATGAACAAGTGCGACCAGGTTGACGATCCGGAACTGCTTGAGTTGGTTGAAATGGAAATCCGTGAGACCCTCGACAAGTATGACTTCCCGGGCGACGACACCCCGATCATCAAGGGTTCTGCTCTTGCTGCTCTTGAGTGCACTTCCACCGACATCAATGATCCGGCATATCAGCCGATCGTTGAGCTGATGAACGCTGTTGACGAGTACATTCCGACTCCGGATCGTAAAGCGGATCAGCCGTTCCTTATGCCTGTTGAAGACGTGTTCACCATCACCGGTCGTGGCACCGTTGCTACCGGTAGAGTTGAGCGTGGCCAGCTGAAACTCAACGACGAAGTTGAAATCGTTGGTCTGAAAGACGAAAAGGCTAAGACCGTTGTTACCGGTATCGAAATGTTCCACAAACTCCTCGACTATGCTGAGGCCGGCGACAACATCGGCGCTCTGCTTCGTGGTGTTCAGAGAAACGAGATCGAGCGTGGACAGGTTCTTTGCGCTCCCGGTTCTATTCATCCGCACACCAAGTTCCATGGCCAGGTTTACGTTCTGACCAAGGAAGAAGGCGGCCGTCATAAGCCCTTCTTCTCTAACTATCGTCCGCAGTTCTATTTCAGAACTACCGACGTTACCGGTGTGATCACTCTGCCGGACGGCGTTGAGATGTGCATGCCTGGTGATAACGTAGAGATGGACGTTGAGCTCATCACTCCGATTGCTATTGAAGAAGGCCTGCGTTTCGCTATCCGTGAAGGTGGCCGTACTGTAGGTTCCGGCGTTGTTACCAAGATCAATGCCTAATTTTTAAAACAGACATTTTAAGCTTCAAGCGGGCTTTTGGCTGTTTGCGGCGAACGATGAAGTTTTAACGGCTTGCAAGGTGCAGTTTGTGCCTTGCAAGCTTTCTTTTTATTGTGAACCGGCATTTCATTTTAATATGATCGCCGCCGGTGTATGGAACGTCGCTGCAAGCTCCTTCCTCACAAATGCTGATCAGATTTCCAGCTTTTAAAAATAAAAAAACGCAAAAAAAGCTTGACAAGCAGCAGCTTATTTGATATAATAGCATTTGCTATGGGGGTATAGCTCAGCTGGGAGAGCGCTTGAATGGCATTCAAGAGGTCAGCGGTTCGATCCCGCTTATCTCCACCAAAAAAGCAGTCCGTTTTTTACGGGCTGCTTTTTTCTGTTAGGGCTTTAGTTAGTTGAGGACGGAACGTCCGAAACAAAGAACCACCCGCTATGCGGGTGCGCGTTGGTAGTTATACAAAAAAATTCCCCAAAGTAGTACGATAAGGTTGTTCAAGCCTTAGAGAACTACGGAAGGAGAATTTTCATGGCTAATAGCACAAATAGTTTATCACACACAAAATGGTTATGCAAGTACCATATCGTCATTGTTCCAAAATATCGCAGGAAAATAATATATAACCAAACCCGGAAAGATTTGCGAGAGATTATAAAAACGCTGTGCAAATACAAAGGAGTAGAGATTATAGAGGGACATATGATGCCGGACCATGTGCATTTGCTTTTAAGCATACCGCCCAAAATGAGCGTATCAAGTTTTATGGGATACCTGAAAGGTAAAAATGCATGGATGATGTTTGATAAACATGCAAATTTAAAGTATAAGTTTGGCAATCGGCACTTTTGGGCAGAAGGGTATTATGTTTCAACCGTAGGCTTAAAAGAGCGCACAATAAAGAAATATATCCAAGACCAAGAAAAAGCTGATATTGCATTGGATAAGTTAAGCGTTAGAGAATACGCAGACCCATTTAGTTAACCCCTTTAGGGGTAGCCAAAGTGGCAAAGACTCTAAGGCTTGAACAAAGAGAAAGCCCGCGCCTTGAGACGCGGGTCGGTATTACGGGCTTATAGCCCTTGTGCAAACCACCCGTTTGATGGGTGGTTATGATTGAAAAAATTATCGGGACTTCGCGAAGAATTATTCCGTATATTTTTTTGGAAAACTGCGCGCGGTAGGTGCCGGGAGAGGCTCCGGTGGCTTTTTTGGGACGGTTGTATTTTATTTCAGCTTTATTCTTGGCTTTATTCTGACTTTATTTTGACGCCGCAGGCTTTCAGGTAATCTGCGGCAATTGAAAGTTCCTCCTTTGAGGGAACCATTTTAATGTTGCCGTTGTCCTTTCGGCCGAGAGCCACCGCTTTTGCGCCGCCGTAGGCGTGATAGGGAAGCAGCTCCACATAGCGGCAGTGTTTCAGTCGGTGCCAAAGCGCGGCGATCTCTTTATAATGCTTTTTTTGCATATTCACGCCGCTTATCATAATGCACCGCAGTACCGTGTTTGCACCCAATCGGTCGGCGTGCAAAAGATTTTCTATGATCGGCGTGTTCGACACACCAACAAATTTTTTGTGCCTTTCATCGTCGGAGTCCTTAAAGTCCCATAAAAAGAGATCCACAAAAGGCACAAGCCGGGGCAAAATACCCGAGCGAAAAAAGCCGCAGGTTTCAACCGCTGTGTTGAGCTTGCGGCTTTTCAACGCTTTTAAAAGGTTTAATACCTCGTCCGGCTGCATGAGCGGCTCGCCGCCGGACAGGGTGACGCCGCCGGTCTTTCCGTAAAAGGCGAAATCCTTTTGAACATCTTTTAAAATATCCGCTTCGGTTTTGTTTGTATACGCCGGTGCCAGCGCTTTGGTGCAGCAGACCTCGGCACAGGCGGCGCAATCGTTGCAAAGCGTTCGGTCAATTTCATGGGTGCCGTTTTCAAATCGGTGCGCGTGCGTTTTGCAGGCGCTTTCACACGCGCGGCAGCCGATACATTTCTTTTGGTAAAAAAGCAGTTCCTGCTTTGTCGCTTGCGTTTCCGGATTGTGGCACCACGTGGCGAATAGCCGCGCCGAGGGTGGCCGCGCCGCTGATCCGTTCTTTCGGCACGAGGCGAAGGGGCGCATTCTTTGCAATTTCCTTAGTAGCGGCGTCGTAGCGGTCGAGGGCGGACATTTTCTCAATATTTTCTAAGTGATCCAAAGAAACACTGTCGGTTTTCAGTGTATCAAGCCCGTATTGACAGTGAAGCGAGCGGTGGGCAAACTGCCGCGTTTCTTTAGAGAGTCTTACCGGCCGTTTCAGTCCGTTGGGTGTGTAGAATTCCATCTGAGAACCCTCCTTTTTTTAAAATTTCTCCGCCGGAGAAATTACATTGTGCAGTTTTCGGTAATCGCTCGGCTTTATGCCGTGCTTTATTTTAAAATCCAAGCCCATGGCGGCGGTGCTTGAAAATCCGCAATGCTCGGCGATTTCGGCAATCGGCATTTTGGTGGTTACAAGCAGCGTTTCGGCTTCGGTCAGGCGGCAGTTGATCAAATATCGATGCAAAGTGATGCCGCGCATTTTTTTGAAAATTCGGTTGAGGTAGTAGGGGTGATAACCGACAATGCGCGCAATGGCTTCGTTGGAGAGCGGCTCACGATAGTGCTCGCGAATGTAGGCCGTCACCGATTCCAATTTATCGGAAATTTCGGGCGGTTCGTTCATGGCGGCCAGCGCTTTTAGTATCAAAATGATCAGCTTTTTAAAAAGCACCGAAGCCTCCTCTTCGCAGAGAATGCCGCCGGTCCGCCGCTTTTCTTCAATTTCCTTTAAGGTGTCCAATAAATAAGTGGCGTTATGTAAAATGATTGGTTCGTTCAAAGCCGCAAAATCCGTAAACTGTGTACGGCAGCTTTTGCAGAGGTCGCGGGCGCTCTGCGTTGTGTCCACCCGTGCGGTGGCAAAGGGCAGAAGCTCCGACTGCCGCAACGTATCATAGTCGAAATTAAAGCAGAGCACGCGAACACCGCCATACATTTTAAACTGATAAGCCGAGCCGGCCTGCCACAAAAGCAGGCTGTTTTTATGAAAATCGTGGGTCGTGCCGTCCACGGTGACCGAGCCCTTGCCGTCCAAAATATAAAAAAGTCGGTGATCCAATGAAGTGATCGTGCTTTTCCGCGGCCGAAAAATAAACTCGGCCGAAAACCGTATGACCGGTGTCATTTCAAAAATCGTCATTTTTTCAGTACCTCTTACCGATACAGCCTGAGATGCGGCGAACGCGCAAAATTGCAATCGTTTGTTCGTCCGTCCGTCTGACTTCATTATAAACGCACAAATATTTTTTTGCAAGATAAAAGCGTTTTGTGTTTTGCAGAATGGTTTGTTTTTTGATGTTTTTCGTTTGATTCATAAAGCTTTCGGTGCATTTTGGTACTTTATAATAGATAGAAAAAGGACAGGTGCGGCGGCTTTTCGCACACCGACCGATAAAATATGCGAAAGGGGCGATTTTTTGAAATTTTTTGTGGGCTATCGGCTGTCGGACGACGGCGCTTTTTTAAAAGAGATCATCAAAAATGCCGACAGGATCTCCGAAATCTATTTCTCAGTTTCAGGATTTCAAAACGGCCGCGGCCACGAAACAGAAAATACTGCGCTGACCTTTTATGAGGCAGAAAAGCGGCGGTACGAGGAGTTAAAAACGCTTTCAAAAAAAGGCTTTCGCTTGAATTTACTGCTCAACGGCAACTGCTACGGCGCCGACGCGCTCTCACGCAGCTTTTATGAAAAGATCGGCGAGCTTGTGGATTTTCTTCAAAAGGAGCAAAAGCTTGCAGCGGTGACCACAACTTCGCCGATGATCGCAAAATTTATAAAAAACAACTTTGAAACCTTGGAAACGCGCGCGTCGGTCAACATGGAGATCGGCACGCCGGAGGGATTTGCATATTTATCCGATCGGTTCGACAGCTTTTACTTAAAAAGAGAGTATAATCGGGATTTAAAAAAGCTGAAAGCTGCCGCCGACTGGTGCCGAAATCACGGAAAAAAGCTACACGGCCTTGCCAACAGCGGCTGTTTGAATTTTTGCTCGGCAAGGACCTTTCACGATAATTTGGTGTCGCACGAGGAAGAAATTCGAGGGCGCGACAATGCCTATTTGTTTGAGGGTCAGTGCAGCGAGTTTCTTAAAAGCGGCGAAAACAAAAACGATTGGTTGAGGCTTTCCAACTTTATTCGGCCGGAGGACGTAGCGCTTTACGAGGATTATTTTGACGGACTAAAGCTTGCTACCCGACAAAATCCAAATCCTGCCGCCATTGTCCGTGCGTATTGCGCCAATCGGTTTCAAGGCGCGGTCACCACGCTTTTAGAGCCGGATCACAGCGGCGTTTTTTACCCGAACGTGATTGAAAACAGCAAAATCCCGAGTGATTTTTTGAAAACCGTGCAGCGTTGCTCTAAAAACTGCACTGCGTGCAATTACTGCAAAACCGTGCAAAAAGAAGCAACCGTCACACTTTTATAAACACTGTAATTGTGCCGCGGCAATAGCGGCGAAAGTTTTTACAAAAGCGCAAAAATCCCGACCGAAAATATTGATTTTATTGAAAGGACACGTTTAAAAAATGCTAACCAGTGAAATGATCAAAGAGGCCGCCCTGGCCGCCGGTGCCGACGCTTGCGGCATTGCGCCCATTTCAAGAATGGCCGGTGCACCGGCAGAAATGAACCCCACGCTGCTTTTTCCCGAAGCCAAAAGCATGATTGGGTTTGTTTTCCGTATCCCACGCGGCGTTCAGCGTGGCATCGAGGAGGGCACGCAGTTTTATCAGTACCCCTCTATGGCTTACGGTGGCATTAATGAAATTTATGCGCCAGCGGTTCTTTATGCGGTTGGCAAAGTGATTGAAAGCGCAGGCTACGAGGCCTTTTTATACAGAAATACCGGTGCGCGCGGCTGTGTTTCGGACATGGACGGCTCGCCCGGCAACACCTTATCGCCCGAAGAACAGATCGAGGTCAACGAAAACGCCAAAACCTCCACCGCGCACCACCGTAATGTGCAGTTTACCCGCGCTACACGCGAGGGCAACGTGCCGCCCGACCTACAGTTTCAGTTTCGTTTGGCGGCGGTGGCCTGCGGCCTTGGGGAGATCGGCTGGAGCAAAATGCTGTTGACCCCCGAATTCGGGCCGATGCAGCGCGTGGCGTTTATTTTTACCGACGCCGAGCTTTCGTACGACGAGATGTACAGCGGCAAGCCGCTTTGCCGCCGCTGCGGCGCCTGCGTGCGCGAATGCCCCGGCGGCTGTATTCCGCCCATTGCGCCGCAAAATGCCATTCGTGTGGATATTGACGGAAAAATTTCCGAATGGGGCGATATTGATATGTGGCGGTGCTACGCCTTTTACACCCACGCCGGAAGATATTACAATCCCTTTGTGCCGAAAGAGGTCTGGGACGAAAACCGCGGCGGCGCGCTGGATTTAATGGAGGGCGTGACCGACAAGGCGGATGAGCATGAAATTATGAAGGTTTATACCGCACTGCAAAAATATTTTCCAAGCTGGGTCGGCTATAACATGGCAAAGTGCGGCGGCTGTATCAGAGCCTGCGTGAGTATGCTTGAAAAACCGGGCGGCTGCATGGAAAATCACTTTAAAGCGCCTTTGAGAACGCGCAAAAAGCCGTGGAAAATGGACAGATAACAAGGGGGTACTGCATGATGATAGACGCAAAAGCGATAAAAGAAAAAGCACTGTCGCTTGGCGCGCAGGTCGTGGGAATCGGTGACATTCGCGCTTTCGACGGCGTTTCGCCGCAGCGCGATCCCAAGATGATCCTGCCGGGTGCCAAATGTGTGCTGGGCTTTGGGTTTGCCGTGCCGCGCGGCCTTTATTTCGGCATGGAAAAAGGTACGCAGTATTACGGCTATACCACCCTCGGTGTAAAATACATAGACGAGGAAATGGCGGAGATTTTCCTTTTGAAAATGGGCGCTTTCATTGAAAACGAGGGCTATGACGCCTGCCTTCAAAAGTCGATCCCGAATCTTAGGATCACAGGGGACAAAACCACCAATCCGGAGGTGGCCGACACCTATGAATTAATTCACGCCGAGGCGGTGGAGCATGGCAAACCCGCGCCCGACGTGATGATTGATTTTGCCCTTGCCGCCAAAGCCTGCGGTATTGGATCTTTGGGGCTGAACGGCCGCATTTTAAATCCTCAATACGGGCCGTTTATGCGCTATTGCTTTATTATTACCGATCTGCCGCTAAAAGCCGATTTGCCGCTGAGAGAGCCGATCTGCGACCGTTGCGGCGACTGCATTGCCGCGTGCGACGGCCACGCAGTGTCGGAAAAGGGCCTTGATACCTGGCAGTGCGCGGTATATTACAAGGGCGCCCACGAAAGCAACCCTCTTATGACCGACGAATTTTTAAAGGACGACCCCGAACGCGCGGCGATCTTAAACGGAGAAAAGCGGTTCGACGCAGCTTCGGCACGAAAAATCTTCCCGCAAATGGATTTTCTGCCCCGAACTCAGTGGGGCTATGCGCCCTGCCTTTGCGGTGCAAAATGCGCGGTGGCCTGCTTTAAGCATTTAAAAAAAGAGGGGAGAATCGGCCATGAAAAATGAAATTATCCGCATTGCAAAAGAAAATCTTGCCGATCTTGTGGGATTTGCTCCGGCCGAACGCTTTCAAAAGGACGACCCGATCTTTAAAATATTCCCCGAAACGCGCACGGTCATCGCTTTGGGATTTCGATTGCTCCGCGGTATGTTCCGCGGCACCGAGGAGGGAACGACCTATTATCAATACACCACCATGGCTGTGGAAAATATGGAAGAAACCATTATGCCCATGGCAAGCTTAAAGGTGGCGGTGTATTTGGAAAGCCGGGGATATTTGGGCTTTCCGCAGCGGCGGCATGAGCAGATTATGAAAGAAGCCGACAGCACCGAACCCGAGGTGGCCTACGACGCAGTATACCGCGGCAAGACGGCCGAAAATCAAATGGATTTTTTAAAGACAGCCGTAAAATGCGGCCTAGGGGAGCAAGGACTCAGCGGTGCGCTGTTAACGCCGGAATTCGGCCCGTTTGTGCGGTGGTGTTTTGTGCTGACCGACGCGGTGATTGAACCTGATGAAATGAAAAAGCCGAGCCTTTGCGACGGCTGTAAGGAATGTATGAACGCCTGCCCCGGCCACGCAATTTCCGATGATGGTGTGGTGGACCCCTGGCAGTGCGTGGTGTATTACAACGGTGCAAACGGACTGAAAAACCCCTTTATGCCGCCCGACGCGTTCAAGGATCTGCCCGATCGCATGGAGATTATCTGCGGCAAAAAGCCCGTCACGGCCGAGAGCGCGAAGCGGATTTTGGACGAAATATTCTTTTACCCGCCGGCACAGCACGCGTATCAGTGCTCTATTTGCGGCCGCGCGTGCAACACCGCCTGCTACGCGCATTTGGAGAAAAAAGGCGTGCTTTCGGCAAAATATAAACAGCCGTTTAAAAAACGGGAACCGTGGTCGTTTCACAAAGAGGATTTTGAGCTTTAAAAACTGCACGGTGCGAAAGAAATGCGTTGTAGACAAAACAAATGAAACAGACAAATTTCTCGCTACGGGAAGTATTACACCTTGGTTGTTTTGTCTATGCAGGCTGATTTTTCGGTCGGTTCTTTGAAACCTCAAAATACTGCAAAAACGGCAGCTTCTCCCTCGCGCGCCGTCGCCGAAGGCGACGCTTTGGCCGAAATAAAATATTTCGG